>NZ_JBDGQZ010000001.1:0-18432 GCF_042218505.1 Halobellus sp. | reverse complement strand
CGCCGTCGGGAAGGGCGACGACGTCGTCGGTGATCGTCGCCATCGCCGCGTCGATTTCTTCGCCGGTGAGGTGCCAGCACGCCGCGGGGCCATCACACTCGAGCTGGCTGATCACGCGATTTCGGAACGCGATGTAGTGTTCTCTCGCGACCTGGGCATCGTTGTAGTAGTCGAGGAGGAGCCCACATGCGAGCTGTGCGGGCCCGCTGCCTCGATACCCAACTTCGAACCCGCTCGGACTGTGATTGACGAGATCGAGACTCCGCTCGGGTGTGAGTTCTGTACCCTCGGGGAGCCGAATGACGACTAACTTGCCCTGTCGCCGTCGGCCGATATACGTAGTCATCATTTGAATCGCCCCCGCTCGTCACGTTCTCGCCCCGATCTGTCCCACTCGGCGTCCGATGGCCGAATTTCGGTCCCGAACTCGTGCCGGTCGGCGTGTTCGGCGCGACTGAGGAGTTCGAGATTCTCCGGCCTGTTGTCCCACCTGACGCCGTTTTTGTGATGTACGTGCTTGTCCGCGACGGCATCGAACCCCTGTTCTGCGACCATTACGAGTCGGTGGATCCCGACGGAGTCCGTCGTCCCCCGGTAGTTCGACGCGCAGATTACGTAACCACGATCGGTGAACACGGCGGGGTGACGCCGGCGATTGGGTGCCGCCTCGTGTTTATCTCGACGGGGGATGTCGAATTTCTCCATCCACCTCCAGATCGTCTTTTGTGCACATCCCAGCCTGTCTGCGATCTCGACTGTACTCAGCTCCTGTTCCCAGTAGAGGTCGTAGAGTAGCGATTCATCTCGCCACGGATATTCTGAATCGGTCATGGCTCGGTAGCGGGGCGAGGTTCCCCCGCACCCCTCTCGGGGGCAATAAACACTACCGACTCAGCATCGTATTTGAATGTTAGACCGGCACCCTCCCATCCGGTCGGGGTAGAAGATAGCGGGATTACGGAGGGAGGTGCCTGTCGTAGATATTTCGCCGATGGCCGACCGCTTCGACTATGAGGACATCTTCATCCCGGTCCCACGTGATGATCACCCGGTAGTCGCCAGCGCGGAGCTTGTAGTACGGATAGCCGCTGAGCTTTTCGAGGCGATGGGATGTCCAGTCTTTCGCCTCGTCGAGTTTCTTGACCAGTCGCTCTTGGGCTTCGGTGTCGAGTCCCTCCAATAAGTCGAGTGCTTTCGGTGTCCACTCGACCTCAGTCATCGATTCCCAGGCGGTCCTTCACGTCGTCCTGCGATACCGTCTCGCCCTGCTCTCGCTGCTTGCGGCTCTCAGCCAGATGCTCGAGCGCTTCCTCAGACAGCTGGGTCGGGGGGTTGACGGCATCCCGGAGTGCATCGCGAATAAATTCGGATTTGTTCGCATAGCCACGCTCCTCCCAGATGTCGTCGATCTGTGCCAGCAACGACTGTGGCACCCGGACGTTGATTTTCTCCATTTCACCGTCCCCACCGGCGTCACTGTCGGTGCTCATATACTGTGATACATCTGTATCACGTAAGTAGCTTCGGTTGACTCACTGGACTGTGGTTGACCAGATCGAGACTTCGATCCGGAGTGAGACGCTGGTGTTCGGAGAGATTCAGAACGACGGCGTGGCCGTCGACGCGAAAGCCGACGTTTTCGACGGGGTCGTCGCGACGGTGAGCGAGCGCTTCTGTCTGGACTCCGCCTGACGTGGGACGTCGTGCGTTCCCGTTCATCGGTACGTTGCGGGAGTGGTAACTTCCGCACCCCTCTCGGGGGTTCTACAAACAGAGCAGGAAACGCCCTCACCGTCCCTACTGGCTAGCTGCGGGGAACTCGAACCCGCTGGTGTCGGGCTGTGACTCCTCCGAGTCGGCAGTTTCTGATTGGACTGCCTGGCGGGACTCTTCCAGTGCCTCCCGGCGGTCGTCGACGCTCTGGTGGATGCTGATGTCGTGCTGCTCGCAGAGCGCCCGCTCGACGCGAAGGTCATCTCGTCGAAATCGACCGCCGTAATGTCGACATCCTCCGGTGAGGGTGACTCATCGGCCACTCGATGTCTCGCGACCAGATATCGGGCATACACTCTGAAATTCTTTTAAACTATAAATAGCGTCAGCCACTCTCACTGCTCTTTTCTAATCTGTCAACGAGTGCCCAGAGGTCCGGCACTTCGGCGGTTGGTTCGACCGAGAGAGTCGTGTCTGTGACGTGGTCCCGACGAAGAAAGACCGAGTCGACCCCGGCGCGTTGGGCTGCGACGATGTCTTTCTCGGAATCGCCAACGTACAGCGCTTCGGTTGCGTCAAGATCAAATAGCGCCTGTTCAATGTAGTGTGGCTCCGGCTTGCGTCGAGCGGCACCTGCGAGGGTCGGTTGACGCCCATAGACCGTATCGAAGTACCCGATCCCGTGGTAGGCAAGCAGGAACTCGACAGTTGCGTGTTGGTTGTTGCTAACCAATCCTAAGGGCACGTCCAGTGTCTCCAGGGCGGTCACATCGTCGTAGACAGGCTTGCCGCCTTCGCGAGTGTGGACCTGCTGGGCGAGGCTTGCAGTCAGTTCGCGCCGGTGCCAAAAGACCTCTGGATCGAGGCCGTACTCATCGAGCAGGTCACGTGGCACGACGCCCTCCTTGACGGACTGAGCGGCCTGTTCGCGTTCGACGGTGACGTCGAAGGCAGCGAAGGCATCAGCGACAGCCTCCACGAGGACTCCCCGATCACTGGGTTCCACGATAACGCCGTCGTTATCAAAGATCACGGCATCGTACTCAATCATCGATAAACACCTCGGATTGTGGTGGCGCGACATCCCCGCCAACACAGGTGGCCACGTCGGCGACGGTCTTCATCTCAAAAACGAAGCAGTCCGCAGGAATGGTATCGACCAGCGGCTCGTACTCCGGCAACGGGTTATGTTGATCAGTACTCCCGTCGTTGTCGTGGAGGTGGCAGACGCGGATCCGTTCCCCGAAGCGCTCGACGAACTTCTGCCACGCTACGCTGTTGATTTTTGCGTGGCCAACGTCCAGCGTGACGCCGAGGTATTTTGGGTCCACATTGACAGCGTCGAGCATCCCCGCAAGGTCGGCCGGCGTCGTCGTGTATCGGCGTTTCTCATCACTATCGGGTTGGTTCTCCAAACAGAGCGGGACGCCGACAAATCGTGCGTATTCGGCGCACTCGGCTAGCGACCTGAGGGCGTTTTCCCTCGATTGCCTCCGAACCCACTCGGGGTAGCGTGTCGGGACCGACCCGCCGTGGACGATGACGGCCTCGGCGCCGGCCTCGGCGGCGGCGTCGAGCGTGCGTTTAACTCGCTCGACGGAGTCCTGCCGAACCACCTCATCGTAGCTGCCGACGTTCCAGTCCCGAAACGGGGCGTGGTAGGTGACACTAACGCCATACTGTTCGGAGAGGTCCCGAACCCGACGCGGGTCCGGCGTTTCGGGATGGCCAGCCAGGTACTCGTGTTTGAACTCCACGTGATCCAGGCCAAGGTCGGAGACGTAGCGCATAAACTCCTCGACAGGTGTCCCGAAGCGGATATCCATCGCCGCGCCGATGATTGAAGTCATCGGTCCTCCCGCTCGGCACGATAGACCGGCCGGCCAGCGACGAGTGCGCGGGCGACTGTTGGCGTCGGCTCACGGTTGACGAGCAGCAGGTCAGCCCGTGCCCCGGCTTCGATGCAGCCGCGGTCGTTGATTCCAGCAGCGTCGGCGGGATTGGCGGTGACTCGTCTGACTCGCTTTGGCAGGGGTTCGCCGGTGTCGATGAACGCAGCCGCCAGCAGTGACGGCGGGTGGTAGTCAGCCACGAGGGTGTCGACGACGCCGGCCTCGATGGCGTCGGCCGTCGAGAGATTCCCCCACTGGCTCTCTCCGCGGACAAGGTTGGGTGCGCCCATCGCCGTAGTCATACCGACGTCGGCGGCACGCTCGGCCGTCTCCAGCGTGATGGGGTACTCCGTGATGTCGACCCCCGAATCGGCGAGTCGTTCGACCTCCGCGGGATCCTCGTCGTCGTGTGAGGCCGTCACCGCGCCGGCGTCGTGCGCAGCTTCGACGACCCGATCGACGCGCTCGCGCAGTGTCGCCATCGAGATGTCGGTCCGCTGTTCGATCATCTCCTCGGCCTCCGCTACCGTGTGGTCGTTAGCGTTCTCGTAGTACTGTTTGAACGCCTCTACGTCCTGGAACTGCCCTTTGCCCGGGACGTGGCTCATCACCGAGACAAGGTCGGGGTCACCGTTTGCGACGACGTCCAGCACCGCATCGACGCACTGTTTCTGGGTTACTTCACAGCGAGCGTGCAGGCGATGGTCCGCGAGCAGATCGTCAGCGCCGACGATCGCGTCGGTCAGCGTCGCCGCGAGTTCCGGTGACCGATCCGCCTCGTCGTCACGTTCGAAGGAGATGGCGTGGAACTTCGTGGTGATCCCCGCCGAGATGTTCGCCCGGTCGGCCGAGGCGAGCGCCATCGGCAACGCTATCCGTGCTCCCGAGCGTGGGTGGAGGTGGCGCTCGATGTCATCGCCGTGAAGGTCGATCAGGCCGGGGATGACGAGCCGGCCGTCGGCCTCGATCACGGTATCGGCGTCGCCGTCGACGCTCCCTACATCGACGATCCGGTCGCCCTCGATACGGACGCCGCCCTCGATCACCCGCTCAGGCGTGACGACGCGCCCGCTGATGACGGCGACGCTCTCTTCAGACGTCTGTTCGGTCGAACTCATCCGATCACCACCTCCCCGTCGTATGCCTCGATGGGGATGACCCGCTGGAGACGACCGTCCTCAAGTACGAGCACGCGGTCGGCGACGGCTTCTACCACCTCCGTGTCGTGGAAGACGCCGACGACCGTCGTCTCTGACCCGAGGTACGACGAAAGCAGGTCGATTGCTGTCTGGCGGGTTTCGGGGTCGAGCGCGCTGGTCGGTTCGTCCAGCAGGAGTAGGTCCGGTTTCGGAGCGAGCGCCTGTGCGAGGTTGACGCGCTGGCGCTCGCCGCCGGAAAACGTCGCTGGGTACGCCTGCCACAGCTCCTCTGGCACCGACAGCGCCGACAGCAGGTCACGGGCCTTCTCGCGGGCGTCCACGCGATCGACTCCCTGCTCCACTAGCGGTCGAGCAACCACGTCGACCGCGGGCACCCGTGGGATCTCATCGAGAAACTGTGAGGTGTAGCCGATGGCGTCACCGCGGAGGGCAATGACCGTCCGGTCGGGACAGGAGGCCAAGTCGATGTCGCCGTCGGGGCCGTGGTAGACGACTTCGCCTGAGCTGGGATCGTAGGTGCGGTACAGACACTTCAGTAGCGAGGACTTGCCGCTCCCGGATTCTCCGACGATCGCGAGGAACTCGCCATCGCGGACGTCGAACGATACATTGTCGAGGCCGACGACCTCTGTGTCGCCGAGCACGTGCATATCGAAGGTCTTGGAAAGACCGTCGACGGACAGGACTGTCATATGACTGAATTGATGAGGGTCTGGGTGTACTCGTGGTGTGGGTCTTCCATAATGCGGTCGGTGAGACCGGACTCGACGATGCGGCCGTGACGCATCACCAGCGTCCGGTTGGCGAGCAGGCGGACGACGCTCAGGTCGTGCGAGACGACGACGGCGGCGACACCCTCCTCACGCTGGACACGCCGAAACATATCCAGGACGCGGGCTTGGACACTCACGTCCAGCCCGGTTGTCGGTTCGTCCAGGATGACCAAGTTGGGGTCGGTCGCTAACGCGCGGGCGATCTGAACGCGGCGCTGCATCCCGCCGGAGTAGGTGCTGGTGGGATCGTCCATCCGTGCGACCGGAACCTCCGTCTCCTCGAAGAGCTCGCGGACGCGCTTGCGGACGCCCTCGTAGGAACGATGGCCGGCCGAGAGCAGTTTCTCGGCGACGTTGCCGCCACCAGTGAACTCTAGGTTCAGTCCATCGCGGATGTGCTGGTGGACGAGCGCGATCTCCCCGGTGCGGAGGTCGTGACGCGTCTCGTAGTCCACCTCCAACAGGTTGCCATCATAGCCCGCGTAGCGGACCTCCCCGGCGGTCGTGGCGTGGTCATCGCGTTCGATCGCGAGCAGTTCCGCGAGACTGGACTTTCCGGACCCGGATTCGCCGACGATGCCCAGCACCTCTCCGGCCTCGACGCTGAGGTCAGCCTCGGCGCAAGCGACGACGCTCCCGCAGTGGCGACACTGGTTGGTACCGGCGCTGTCACCGGTCGCCTCGACGCACTGTGGACATCCGGGCCCGTACACTGTCTGTAGGCCCTCGGCCTCTAGTAGTGTCACTGCGTGTCACCTCCCTCGGTCGTGTCGGGCGTTCCCGGCCCCCAGTCGACTCCCTCGCGGTCGAGATGGTGGTCCTTGTGGAGGTCGGGGTTCTCTCGGCGCTTCTCGCAGAAGCTCGAATCGTTGCAGGCGTAGCGAGTCTCGAAGGTTTCGTCCCCGTCCCCGGTGGCCTCCTCGGACACCTCGACGAGGTAGGTATCGGTCGAACCGCAGGCGTGACAGGCCTGCTCTGGGAACCGTTCGACGGTGAACGCTCGATCCTCGAACGCCAGCGGTTCGACCTCGGTATGTGGCGGAACGGCGTAGATGCGCGCCTCGCGACCCGCAGCCAGCACCGTGAGGTGGTCGGCGTCGTTGAGTTTCGGGACGTCCCACCGGGGGATCGGCGAGGGGTCCATCAGGTAGCGTCCGGCGACCATCGTCGGATAGCGCGAAGCGATCTGTATCTCGCCGTATTCGACGACGTTCTCGTAGAGGTGGACCCATATTTTTCCGTAGTTCTTGTGGGCGTGTCGACGCCGATTGGCGGCGTCGGAGGGGTCAACCTTCCGTAGCGGGTCGGTGATCGGGACCTGCAACACCAGGCGTTGCTCGTCGGTGAGGACCTCCTCGGGAATGCGGTGACGACTCTGGATCAGGTCGGCCTCGGTGGTATCGGTCGTCGTCGTCACGTCGGAGGTGTTCTCTGCCAGCCGTCGGATGTTGGCGGCGTTGACGCTCTCGTCTGCGCCCTGGTCGATCACTTTGAAGCGGTCCTCGGGCCCGAGCATCGACAGTGAAGCTTGGATGCCGCCGGTACCCCATCCGCGAGCCAACGGCATCGGTCGGGAGGCGTAGGGGACCTGATGGCCGGGGATAGCGACGGCCTTCAGCATCGAACGCCGGATTTCGCGTTTGGTGTGCTCGTCGAGGTAGCCATAATTGTATCCTTTCAAGCCGTCGCTGTCCAGCGATTCGAGGGCAGCGTCGACTGAGTCGGTCGCGACGGGCGTTCCCCTGTCGGGTGGTGCGCCCTCCGCGGTGGTGTGTTCAGCCATCGTCACTTACCTCCGTGACCGCCGGTTCCGCAGACTGCTCGTCGGGGTTGATACGACCGTCCTCACTCAGCTCCTGCCGTTTTCGGATCGCGCGGATGCGGTCCAGAATCGACTGGAACGTGACGTAATGGGGGAGTTTGAGATGCTCGATGAACCCGAAGGAGTCCATCCCGTCGACGGTATCGAGGACGAACTCGGCGCTTTCGGCCGGCTCGTCCTCGCTATCCAGCTGGATGGACGCGTCGAGGATTGTCATCCCGATTGCCTTGCGTTCGTTGCGGCCGAACGTCAGCCCGTAACCGAAGGCGAACTGGGGGTCCTCACGCTTCTCGTAGATGGGGACGACCGCCTCCGATTCCGTGACCTTCGTGTGGGTTACCGTGACTGTATCGCCGGTGTAGGGGTGTTCGATGCGAACTGGTAGGTCCCCGACGCGGACCTCCGCGAGCGTCGGATGGACCTGGCCGTACCCTCGCAGCGCGGAGTAGCCCAGTGCCGTCACCGCGCCGGTCTCGCCGCGAGCGAGTTCCTGAAGAACCTCGTCGCGCCTGGCAGGATGTGTAACGGACTCCCGCGTGGTATCGTTGGGCTCGTCGACATCCGGTTCGTCGGGTTCGTGAAGCAGGCCCTCGTCCCGGAGCAGTTCTGTGACGTTGGTCAGGCGGTCGGGATCGCCTTCGTCGGAGACGTCCCACTCCTCGGTCGGGTCCTCGGGGGTGCCGTCGACGAGGTCGAAATCGAGCAGCCGCTGCGTGTAGTCCTTCGTCGCACCGAGGAGCTGGCCGCCGGGAACGTCCTTGAACGCCGGTGAAACCCGCCTGGAGGCGATCATTTCGCTGGGCTCGACGGCCACGCTTTCGTCGAACCGCTCCAGCGTCGAGCGGTACGCCCGCAGCAGGAACGCGGCCTCGACGGTATCGCCCTGGGCCTGTTTGACGGCGAGCGCAGCCAGACGGGGGGCGTACAGTCCGCCCTCGCTCATCGCCTGGGCCGTGAGCCGACTCAGCTGCTCGTCGATCTGATCGACGTTCACATCCTCGGTGTCACCGATGCGCTGGCTCTCGAACAGTTCTTCGGCGCGCTCGATGAGTTCCTCGCCGGCAGTGACGGCGACGTATCCCACTCAGGCCACCTCCACAGTGACTGATCGGGGGAAGGCTGCGACACATCCGTCGCCGGCGAAGACAGCGTCGACACCCCGTGGATACCCGGACTGGGCCTCGGCTATCGCCGACAGTTCCGCGGCTGGTAGCGACACCGACAGGGTCGCTGTCCCGTCGACGCCCGGGCCCGTGAGCGTTGCCGTCGCGCAGTCCTCGCGTGTGCCGCCGGCGACAGTGTCAACACGGTAGACGATCGTCGCGCCGTTGCTGGGGTCGACGAGCGATCCGCGCTCACACTCCCGCACGTCCCATCCAGTGTGGTCGCGAGTATGAACGATATCAGCGGTCTCGGGGGACGCCACGTCCATCCTCCCCTGGCCCGAAAGCGCCTCGTGGAGCGCGTCGTCGTCGGTCGCGAGGGTGACCTCGTGATCGACCAGCGTCGAAATAACAGCGTGGTCCGCTGGCGACGGGACAGACTGGACCGTTCCGGGACGGCTCATCGCTTCGAGTAAGCCGTCGAACGTCCGTCGGGTGTCGTGGACGGGATCGAGGCCGAGCGCTCTCACTGCTGGCCCTCCATAGTCCGGAAGTCGACGGCTGTGTGCTTGCTCTCAGCCCACGCTCGCTGACGCTTTCCACGCTCACGGGCGTCGACTTCTTCGAGGGTCTCGACGATGTCGGCGGTCGCCCTATGGCCGCCGGCCACGGCGGCGTCAACGATGGCTCCCGAGAGGGCGGCTCGTTCGCTCTTGCCGGGAACCATCGCGAATCCGCGTGCGCCATCGAGATCGACTTCGGCGGGCGTTACGAGGACTTCACCGAGGTTGAACGGTCGGCGTTCGACTGGTTCCCGAACCTGCTGCATTATTAGCTGCGGGCGTGGCTCCTGACGGACGAAGAGCGGAGGGTCGTCCGCGAGTACGTCGTTTGCGAACCGTCCGAGCGTTTCGGTCTCACAGGCGGCGATCAGCTCGAAGCGGTCCGACCTGTCGTGTGGGTCTGCCATACAACCGACCCAACCGTGTCGCAACTGCTGTATAATACTTGACTCAGTACTCTCCATATTCTGTCTGCTTTCGGGGTTCTCTCCTCGCCCTGTCGTCGCACGTACGGACCAGTCCATACCCTTCATCCCAGTACCGGGATCGGTGCCACAGACAGGCGATGTTATATGGATATTCTGGCCCAGTGGCGACCGTCTACCGAGAGATTGGGGTATATTCTAAATATATATAGACGTCTATGCCTCCTATCACAAGGAGGGTATAGAACCTACTCTTGGTTTGATCGGTGCAAACTGTCCGGACTCTACGCAGATAACGGTTATTTAGGACACGTCGTCATCACCAAGCGATGACGCAGGCAGAAGAAGATCGGTCATCGGATGCACAGGAGTCGGGTCGGAGTCTCACCACGAGGGTGAGCCGCAGAAAGCTGCTCGCTGTCAGTGGTGCAAGTGTCCTCGCGGGGCTTGCTGGTTGCAGTGGGGCAGCGAGCGGTGGATCGGAAAGCGAAAACGGGGGCGGATCCACCGCTGAGGCGACGACCGTTGGGACGCCGGGTCCGGACGCCGAGGAGGTCATAATGGTGTTGACTCCCGGCACGCCGAGCGACGCAAAGCGGCGCTATATGCCGATGAAGAACCTCATCGAAGGTGAAGTCGACGGCGTCGACATCACGATGCGCGTCCCGCTGAACTACTCGGCGATTCGGCCTGCGTTGCAGTCCGAACAGGCCGAGATCGGGATGGACGACGTGACGCTGATCTCCAACCCCGATCTGATGGATGTCTACGGGACAACCGTCACAGGCGGGTCGGCGTTCTACTTCTCGGTGATGCTCACCCAGCCGGACTCCGACGTCCAAGAGCCCGCAGACGTCGAGGGCAAGACCTGGGCGTTCGCCGACCGCCTGTCGACGAGCGGTTCGATCTTCGCACTCTACACGCTTCAACAAGCCGGCCTGGACATCGGCGAGGCCCCGACCGGTGACCCCGTCGACTTCAAGGGAAGTTGGACCGATCATAATCAGGCGATCCGTCGGGTGGCCAAAGACAAGGCCATCGGGGCGACCACGTGGGGCGGCAACGGCATCCCGCACATCCCGGAGAGCTACAAGTCGGACTTCCCGGAGCGTGTCAAAGAGAAGAGTTCCTTCTTGGATACTATCGATACCGAGGAGCCGAAGCTCCGCCCGGTCTGGTGGTCGTTCCCGATTCCGAAACAGCCGGTCTACGCACGCAAAACCTGGAAATCGCCGAAGAAACAGGAGATCGGGGAAGTGTTACGCAACTCGACCAAAGAGCAGATCCAGAAGTATTACCCGCCGGACTACAACGAGGAAGAACTGCCGTTCACCACGCTGCAGGATACCTCGCTGGAGACCTACCAGCCGGTCATCAAGCGGATGAACGCCGTCGGCATCGATCCCGCCGCCTGACGAACCACGACGACTGTCTTCCATCACCCGATTCAGTTTATCAATGAGCACATTAAAAGTCGAAAATCTGACGAAAGAGTACGGCGAGGTCACGGCGCTCAACGGCGTCTCCTTCCAGATTGAGGACGAGTTTGCGGTTCTCCTCGGGGAGTCCGGTGCGGGCAAATCGACGATGCTGCGGTGCGTGAACGGGCTGACCGAGCCGACGGGCGGCGAGGTCCGCCTCGACGGCGATCCGGTCTCGGGATCGCGGCCGGACGTGGGTATGATCTTCCAGCAGCACAACCTCGTCGAGGGTGTCTCGGCTTACCAAAACGCGTTGACCGGGTCGTTGGACCGCGTCTCGGTCCTGACGAGCCTGCTCGGATGGCAGTCCCGCGAGGACAAGCTTCGCGCACTCGACGCGCTGGAGACGGTGGGGCTGCTCGACGAGGCCGGCCAGCGGGTCTCACAGATGAGTGGCGGGCAACAACAGCGGGTCGGCATCGCTCGGGGACTGGTCCAGAATCCTCGACTGTTACTGGCCGATGAACCGGTTGCGAGCCTCGACCCCGCCAGCGCCGAGACGGTAATGGGCTACCTGAAGAAGGCAGCGACCGAACACGACGTGACGGCGCTGGTCAGCCTTCATCAAGTCAACATCGCGGCCTACTTCGGCGAGCGGTTCATCGGCCTCCGCGACGGCGAGAAGCTGTTCGACGTGCGTCGAGACGACCTCACGCCCGAGCTGATCGACGACCTCTACGGCGATGTCGAGACGGTCGGACTGGCGGACGGCCACGACGGTGACCCCGCGAGTCTCGACGGCGAGCCGGAGGCCGAACGGGTGGTTTCCCAATGAGCGGACGCACCTCGCGCGAGCGATCTCGGTCGCCAGCGGAGTACTTCGGGCTCGAGGAGATCGGAGACTCGCCGGTCGAGCGGAAGTTGACGGAGTTGAAGTGGAAGTCGACGAAGCAGCGGCTCTATACGCTGCTAGGGCTCATAGGCGCCGGTATTGTGTTCGTATCGAGTTTGAATCTGATCAACTTCTCGATCGGCGAGCTGATCACCCAGTGGCCGCAGTTCCTCGAAGCGCTCACCATCGGAGAATCGCCGTACTTCCCGCCGGGGGAGCTCGTGATTCCGTTTGTCGGCGTCTCGATCCCGTTCGTCGACTTCGGAGAGTACTGGGCGTTTATGATGGAGGAGAACCTGATTCTTCGGATCGAATCCGGCGGGAGCCTCTTAGGTCTCGGCCTCCTGCCGCCGCTGTTTTATACCGGTATTACGATCATCCCTGGCGCGATGTTCGCGACGCTTGCAGTCGCCGTCGCCGGGTCGGTGCTCGGGATGCCGCTGGCGCTTTTCTTCGGCGTTATGTCGAGCGAGCGTGTCGTTCCATATCCGTTCAACTTCATATTTCGGGCCACGATGAGTCTTATCCGCGCGATCCCCGGCCTGGTCTGGTTCCTGATCTTAATTCCGCTCGCCGGGGTGACGACCTTCACCGCCGCCCTCGCGATTATGGTCGACACGACCGGATACCTCGGACGGCTGTTCACCGACGAATTAGAGGAGATCTCCGACGGACCGATCGAGGGGATCCGTTCGACGG
Organism: Halobellus sp.; assembly: GCF_042218505.1. Lineage (NCBI taxonomy): Archaea > Methanobacteriati > Methanobacteriota > Halobacteria > Halobacteriales > Haloferacaceae > Halobellus > Halobellus sp. Next base: position 5,969 of record NZ_JBDGQZ010000001.1, on the reverse strand, counting down.
GAGCGAGCAAATCCCAGATCGTCCCGTTCGGGATGCTCAGCCAGGTGTTCCGACAGTTCATCGCCTGGATCGCGTTCGATCTCGAACACAACGTTCGGGCCGCGATCGGGCTCGGTCTCATCGGCGGTGGCGGCCTCGGTCTCGAACTCTACACCCAACGCCAGCTCTTCAAGTACACGGATATGATGGCGTGTATCATCCTTATTTTCCTGCTGGCGGGCTCCGTTGAACTCGCAAGCCAGCGGGTTCGGTCCTACCTCAGAGAGGAGGAGACCGAATCGAAAACGGGCGTACTGGAAGCCTTCGTGACCGTTCCGCAGAAGATCATCGCATCGACACTCGGTCGGCGTGGGCGCCCCTGATCCCCATCGACAGGCGTATTTCCGGAAATATATGCCCTACTTCGATTCCTACGGCCCCGACCGTTCGAGCGACTTGTGTCCGGAGCCGACTTTGCACGATCCAGTTTCGATTACCGACAGCGAACTCGGGTCGTGGACCGAGGTCCGTCGCGAGTCCCGTCTTAATCACTCAGTCATCGACGATTATACCTACCTGATGGAACGGGTCCAGGCGGACTACACGACCATAGGCAAGTTCGGGAGCATCGCCAGCGACGCTCGCCTCGGACCGACCAATCACCCTATCGATCGACCGTCAGCCCACCACTTCACGTACCGCTCGGAGCGGTATGACCTCGGCGAGGAGGACGACTCGATCTTCGAGCGTCGGGCTGGGCAGCGGGTCAGTGTGGGCCACGACGTGTGGATCGGTCACGGTGCCATCGTCCTCCCGGGCGTCGCTGTCGGCAACGGTGCAGTCGTCGGTGCAGGTGCAGTCGTCGCCGAGGACGTCGACCCATACACCGTCGTCGCTGGGGTCCCTGCAGAGCGCGTACGTCGCCGGTTCTCGCCTGAGACCGCGGCACGGATCGAAGCCACGGAGTGGTGGGAGTGGAGCCACAGCACGCTTGCGGAGCGACTGGAATCGTTCAGGGATCTCGAGTCGTTCCTCGATCGGTACGCGCCGGAATAAACTGCTCCGTCCCGAGCGACCAACCACTCGACTTGCGACTGAGTTCCCTGCGACCGTTACCAGACTGTGCAGGGGACGGTGAGACTTTCACCGGTCGGGAGAAATATGGTTTCGGAGCGCTCAGCCCTACGCAGGCACCACGGGGACGCGGCGACGGCGTGTGTGCCCGTTCGGCCTGGCGGGTCATCCCATTGAGCGCGTTCTCGGTCGGTGACTCTCCGTCCTTGAGCAGCCGACTTCCGTTTCGGAGTGTCGTGACAACGCGGTTAGATCATCGTGTGATCGGGCCGGACGCCTGCGTGTAACTGGACGGCCAGTTCGGCGGCGTCGACCCAGTAATAGATGGAGCGTTCAAGTGCTCGCGTGATCGTCACCAGATAGCCGTATATGTCGGGTTCGTAGGCCGTCACCAGCTCGAACAGTTCGTTCAGATCCCGGTGTATCACCTCCTCCTCTTTGCGGAGCTTGTCGTGGATCTCGAGATCACAGTCGAACAGTATCGACGTAAAATGGTCGTTAATACGTGTGCCCGACTCGAAGATGTCGGCCATCCGGTCGGCGACGGTACCGCCGGCCGCTGTGTCCTCGCGGTCGACGACGTTGGCGATGAAGCAAGCCCGATCACCGATGATTTCGAGATTCGTCGCGATAGTCGAGATATCCGCGGCCACGCGGTTGCCCGGCCAGTCGGTCGTTAGCGTGTACGACTTCAGTTCCGCAAGTACTGCCGAGTAGCGTTCGTTGGCCAGCGACTCCAGAGTCGCAGCCGACCGTTCGACGCTCTCGCCGAGAAACGCCGCGCGGGCGGCTTCATACTGCCGCGTCGTTACCGACTCCAGGCGATTCAGCAGTTCCAGTAGTTCAGTACCGAGGTCGCCGGGTTCGTCGTCCGATGCCGTCTCCCCGGAACTGGCGTCGGCGCCGAACAGCTTCGAGATGTCCCGCGAACTCTCAAACAGCGCCCCGTTATCGACCACGTACCCCTTCCGCACTACTTTTTGGCGCTTCAGTTCCTGCAACAGTTCTGAGAGATACTGACTGGAGATTCCGACCGTTTGCGCCAGCTCCTGTTTGCTTTCCGGTGTGGTTCTGTCGATCGCTTCGACGACTTCCGCACGCGTCGCGTCACGGCCGCCTGCTCTCGGAGGGCGTTGCCATATTCGACGAGACATATCCGTGAGTTTCGGTTACCGATATTAGGACTACCCCACCGATTGTACGGACCCGTATGTGCTCTAATTATCTCCCCTGAGTGATATCGAGTTTATCAATCCCATCTTACGATGAGATCAATATATACATCTCAGCATCCGACCCAACTGCTCATATCAAATCTAAGGTTCTGTTAGCCTGTTACGGTTCGTGTATGGAGACCCGAAAAGTCCAGCTCTCCGGAGGGACTACGTATACGATCTCACTTCCGAAGTCGTGGGCAGAGGAACACGATATCGACGCCGGATCGGTACTCTCGCTGTTCCCCAATAGTGACGGATCGCTGTTGATCGAAGCGGAAGTCGGTCAATCGTCCGATGAGCGCTCGACAAGCGTGGACGTTTCGACGGACTCGGAGAATGCGATCAGGCAGTGGATCTTCGCGCTTCACGCCGTCGGATTCGACACTGTAACACTCATCGATCGGACGGGTCACTCTTCCGAGCAGCGGAACGTTATCGAGAATACTGTCGGGAACCTCTCGGGATTCGAATTGATGGAGGCTACTGACACTCGAATCCGGTTGACGGATCTCATCGACGCCGAGAACGTCGACGTACGCAAATCGGCCCTGCGGCTCCGCCTCGTGATGCTTGGGATGCATCGTGACGCGGTGAGTGCCGTCATCACCCAAGACGAGACGCTCGCTCAACGGGTTATCGAGCGGGACAACGAGGCCGACAAATTGTTTGCAATGCTGACTCGTCACTTTCGACGAGCGTTGACGAACCTTCAGGAGGTAGAAAAATTGGAGTATAACCGAGACGAACTATTTGAATACTACTACGTCAGCCGGCAGTTCGAACGTATCGCCGATCACGCCGAGAAGATCGCCCACTTTACTCTCGATCCTGAGGCCACGATTCCGGCGGCGTTCGAGGAGCAAATAGAAGTGCTAGCAGAAGACTCAAGACAAGTCATCGATACCGCTGCGGACGCGATCCTGGCCGACGCCGGAATCGAGGGTGCGCATACGGCATTCGCCAACCGAGATGAACTGATGGCCGACATACGGTCTCTCGACCGGGAACTCTACACCCACGACGACCCAGCCGAGGCACATATGGTCGGCCTTTTACTTGACAGCATCCGACGGAGCGCCGAGTACGGTGCCAATATCGCAGGCACCGCTATTCAGCAAGCCGCTCGTAAAAGTGAGTCTCCTGAATGAGTGAATTGTTCCCGTCTCTTAGTGGCCCCGGATGCCGTCGATATGAAGCGTATCTCTTTGACGTCTCGGAATAGAGACAGTTCGAGCTATGCGCGGGGTACTTCGTTTCCTTGTTGGTGTTGGTGCAGGTGGAGGTGTACTAGCTGGATATCTCTACACCGTCGGTGCTGAGACAGTTCTCAACCGGATGTTGGTCGTTACACCGTGGGTTCTTGGGATCATCGCGCTCCTCGTTGTTCTGGAGGGGTTGGCGGACGCGATCGGTGTCTGGGCATCGATCGCTCCACTTGGGGAGGGTATTTCACCTGGAAAAAGCGTGCAGTTCGCACTCGCCGGTGATTTCTTCGATACATTCAGTCCAGCGGGTCCGGTCAGTTCGGAACCGATTATGGCTCGATTCTTCAGCGTTGCAACGGACACTGGATACTCTGAGGCTCTCGGTGTCCGCTCAACTGCAAAGTATGTAAAATCCGCCACGCAGGCCGTTTTCTCTGCAGTACTCGGGATGTTCGTTCTCTTTGGAACGCCCGATGCGGCCCCGATCCTGCTGACGTTCGGTCTTTCCATCGCTGGGCTCGTGGTGTTCGGCGGGCTGATTCTCCGGACTCGCAATCATCTCTCGAAAGGCATCACAGCAGCACTTACGCCAGTTGTCTCTCGGATCTCGGGGCTCTATCGAGAACAACCATATGACCGAGCGTTCGTCGCGGCTGGTGTTGACCGCTTTTGGCAACGAATCGTTGGTTTTCAAGAGACGCCTGGGCTGCTTGTTCTCATTGCGGTTGGTGGACTCATCGAACAGCTCTTGACTGCGGCTGCGCTCTGGGTCGCTCTCGCCGGGATCGGCGTAAACAGCGTCTTTTTCCCGATTCTCATCATTATTCCTCTCCCACAGGTCGCGAGTGTGATCCCCATCCCAGGAAGCCTCGGAGCGTACGATCTGTTGCTTGGCGGAGCGCTCGTCGTCGTCACGGGAGCTCCCAGTACGGCGGCGACGGCGGCGGTCCTCGTTGTCCGGACCCTTGCCCTTCCGTTTAGTGGGCTAGCTGGTGGGATCAGCGTCGCCTACTTGCGCGGCTGGCAGCCGAGGGTTCGATCGGAGTGATCGACCGCGTTATTTGGGGATCCACCGACGATACTGAAGGTTGCCCCCTGTCCATAAATATCTCGTCGTCGACAAGAATACCGACGACTGATAGAACCCTGAGAATCAGGGAAGACGACGATTGAGACTGTCACTTTCGGCTCGAGTCATCGGGAACGGAATCGAAGTATTCCTGCTCATACATATGCCTCAAATTCCTCCCCGAACAGCAGGAAGTAGCCAGTCCCGACGACACCAATGACTGCTGCGATAGTGAACGCGATTTCTGGACTGACGAATTCCCACAGGTAGCCGCCCAGCGCGGCACTTGGAATAACGATGGTGTTTCGGAGGAGGTAGTAAGTGCCGGTGACGCGCCCGCCGGCGCCGGCTTCGGCAGGACCAACGATCAGAGCCTTGTGAGAGGGCAGTCCCGCGAATCGCAACCCAGAGAGCGCGAAAATAAGGACCATCGCCCACTGCAGCGGCATCACTGGGGCGAGGACCTCCGGTCCGCCGATGAGGACGACCGGAAACACCGCGTACACCGCGAATCCCAGCGCGACGAACTTTTCCACGCCGAGTTTCTCCCGGAGCTAATGGAGTATCATCCGTGTACTCCTGTGATATATCTGATAAAAGTGGGGTGTTCATCTCAAATCCACGTCCGTCTTTACACGATAATTTGACTATGTGACCGTCTGATATCTTTTTTCCAGTCTCGTTAGCATAGGTTGTAGTTTATCTCGAAACCGTGCAACGGGCTTATAAGTGGTGCTTCGACCACCCCGACACGACTGTCCAGTTACATCGGGGTCAAAAGTGAGTTGTGAGTTGTTTCGATTGTCTAGTCGGTGCGACGCCGCCAGAGTGCCCCCAGTATGACAGCGACGACGGCCACCAGTCCAAGCAGGACGGGCGCCAGAGTTACTCCGCCAGCGTCTGATTGCTGGCCGTCGGTTGCGTCCACCTGATCGGGCCCAGACGGCGGCTCAGCGCTCGAACTGGCGACTTCCTCGCCGTTCTCGTTGAGTTCCACCGTTCCGATCCTGAAGTCGAACGTTCGGACAGTCTCACCGTTTTCTTCGGTCGCAAGGTTGGCTGCGACCTCGTGCATCCCGGACTCCTCGACGACTTCGCTGTGTGTCGCGTTTATGCGTTGTTCGGCCGGGACGACGACTTCACGCTGTTCGACAACCTCGCCGTTGATGACAAATCGCACGTCGACTGTCTGGTCTTCGGTGGAGGGGTTTTCAAGCGTGATGATACTTGTCGCGTTCACGCTGTTTGCGGGTGCCGTCTCCAGTCGCACGTCGACGATTTCGATATCCGAAATCTCGGAGGGATCGACAAACTCCTCATCCTCGCTTATTTCACCGCTCGGGCGCTGTTGGTCATCAGAAGACGCGCTGGCGATTCCATCCGATGAACTCGTCGGCGTTGTGGTGGGAGTGTCGGGCTGGGTCG
>NZ_JBDGQZ010000028.1:0-19267 GCF_042218505.1 Halobellus sp. | reverse complement strand
CCGGCCCTTGGCTCTCAAAACATATTCTAGCGGAATAAACGTCTCCAATGACATCCAATCACCACGCGATCAGACCACCAGTCGTAGAACGACGCCCGGTAGGTGTCAGTATCAGAGAACAGGATCTGATAGTCCATTATCACCACTGATAGCCCGACGCTGTCTCTTATATATGTGTGATGATACAGACGGCGTATGGTCGTATCGATGATTCGGAGGAGTTACGGAGCAAAACTTGGCGTCGCATACGTCGCCACGGGGGCCCTTATCATCGCAGTTGGGGTCGCGACGAGCGACGTGACGTCTACAATCGTCGCCGGTATCGCAGGGCTGCTCACACTCGGGTCGATCAACGCCGCTGAGAGCGTGGCGAGTGTAAAAGAACTCTCGAAGCAGACCGAGAAAGTAGCCGAAGGAAACCTCGGCACGACGGTCGCGTCGACACGAACTGACGAGTTCGGGCAACTCGCACAGGACATCGACGATATGCGCCAGTCGCTGAACGAGCGGATCTCACAGGTCGAGACGGCGCAAACCGAGGCGCAGAAGATGACCGACGAGTACCGGCAGATCGCCCAACGGTACGGTCAGACAATGGAACGAGCGGCTACCGGTGATCTGACCCAGCGACTGGACACAGGGACAGAGAACGAGGCGATGGAAACCATCGCAGTCGCGTTCAACAGGATGATGAACGACCTCGAAGAAACGGTCCAGACGGTGGCAGACGTCTCGACAAAGGTCGAGGCGACGACCGAGGAGATCACGACGGCCACCCGCGACGTGGAAGACCGCGTCTCGGGGGCCGTCGACCGTTCCGAGGAGATCAAAAACGGGGCCAGCGAACAGCAGTCGCAACTCGAATCGGTCGCAGCCGACATCGGTGAAGTGAGCGCGTCGGCCGAGGAGATCGCCGCGACAGTTACCAGTCTTTCAAAACGCAGCAGCGAGGTGGCAACGGCGAGCGGCGACGCACAGGACTCGGCCGAGTCGGCGCTCGACCAGATGGACCTGATCGAAGACGACGTCGAACAGACCGTCGAGCAGGTCGAAGCACTCCGCGAGACCGCAAGCGAGATCACCGAGATCACCGACATCATCTCTGACATCGCCGAGCAGACGAACGTGCTCGCGCTGAATGCCTCTATCGAGGCCGCCAGAGCCAGCGGGGGCAATGGCGTCGGGGACGGCTTCGCGGTCGTCGCTGACGAAGTGAAGTCGCTTGCGGAGAAGACCCAGTCGCGAGCGGACGATATCGCCGAGATGGTCAACGAAGCGACCGACCAGACCGAGGCAGTGACGAAGTCCATCCAGCGGACGCGTGACCGTGTCCGCACCGGTTCCGACACCGTCGAATCCGCGCTGAGCGACATCGAGACGATCGCCGACTCGGTCGATGAGATCTCCAACTCGCTGGAGGACATCGACCAGACAACCGACCGACAGGCCGAGACCATCCAGTCGACGGCGACGACCGTCGACGACGTCACGTCGATCAGCGACCAGACGGCGACGAACGCGACGGAAGCGGTCGAGGTGATCCGCTCCGAGCAAGAGGTGATCGGGTCGGTTTCCGACTCGATGTCGGAGTTCCGCGACACCGCCGTCGCGCGGTTGCAAACTCAAATCGATACGTTCACTATCTCCCAGCAGCCGACCAGTGCCAGTCCCGCGAGCGCCCTCGCAGGAGGTGACGACTGATGGAGCCATCGACGCTGGCCCATTGGGCTGCGACCGCCGCCTTCGCCGGCGGAACGGCGATAGCCGCCCTGCTCTACAAATCCGTGGGAGAGAGCGAAGCACGCTCGTGGCTCGCGTACATCGCAATCATCCCCGGGTTCGCCGGACTCTCGTACATCGGGATAGCGCTGGGGATCGGGACAATCTCGGTCAACGGGACCCAGTTCGTCGGCCTCCGGTATCTCGACTGGATCGTGACGACCCCACTACTGGTGGGGTTCGTTGGCTTCGTGGCCGGCGCGTCACGGCGCACCATCGCTGGCGTGATGATCGCCGACGCGCTAATGATCGTCTTCGGCGCCGGGGCAGTCCTCACCACTGGGCTCACCAAGTGGGCGTTCTTCGGAATCTCGTCGCTGTTCCACCTCTCGTTGTTCGCCTGGCTCTACTATGTCTTCCCCAAGCAGGTGCCGGACAACCCGCGTCAGATCGGGTTGTTTAGCCTACTGAAGAACCACATCGGGCTGCTGTGGCTCGCTTACCCGTTCGTCTGGCTTATGGGTCCGGCGGGTCTGGAGTACGTCACGCTCGCCGGGGCGGATCTCACGTTTGTCTTCCTGGACGTGATGGCGAAGGTGCCCTACGTCTACTTCTTTTATGCACGACAGTCCGTGTTTCAGGACGGCGTCATCAGCGCCGGCAAAGAGCGGTCCGTCGCACCGGCCGACTGACTCCGTCCCTACGACTCTCCGGGGCCTGGAATCTTCGTGGCTGACCTGGCGGCCGCGAGGTGACTCAGCGTGCCGAATCAACGAGCACCGACGTGGCGTACGCCCCGCGCTCCGGGGCATCGAACGTCGGAATCCCGAGTTCCTCCATCCGTTTTCGATCCGGTTCGAGCGGCTCATACGGACCGGCGACGGTGAAGACGATCGGCTTGTCGACCTCTTCAGAGAGCGTTTCGAGTTCGTCGACCGGGTAGCCGAGCGAGTGTTCGAAGATCTCGTAGACGAGCACGATGTCGACGGTGTCGTCCCGGGCGACCGTGTCGATGACCTCGCCGAACGCGGGCATCGGTCGGCCCGTATCGACGGGATTCTCGTCGTAGGTGAACCCGAGGAGCAGGTCGTCGAGTCGCTCTTGGGTCCCAGCGGTCAGTTCGGGGAAGGTAGCTCCTCGCTCTGCGAGGTAGTCGGCCATCATAATACCGGGGCCAGCCTGTGCGGTGACAAGACCGACGTTAGGGCCTTTGGGGGTGGGCGACTTCGCGAGTACCCGACTCGCATCGAGGAGTTCCGTCACCGAATCGGCCATCGCCCCGCCGTTGGTGGTGAGGATCTCCTCGTAGCGTTCGTACGTCTGGTTCGGTGCGGCCGTGTGCGCCTGCACGAAGTCGCGCATCCGGTTGCCTGATTTGAGCGCGACGATCGGGGTGGTCGCGTCCGAGACGACCTCGGCGAACTCGTCGATCTCGGTCGTTCCCTCGATGTGGAGTCCGATCGCCTTCGTCTGGGGATCTTCGTCGAGCTTCGGGATGACGTCAGCGAAATCAGTGTTCACGCGGTTTCCCAGCCCGTACATCCCGGAGATGCCGTACCCCTCCCGTTCCAACTGGAACGTCGCCGTCACGCCGACACCGCCGCTCTGGGCGACTACCGCGACGTCACCCTGCTCGATCTCGTCGAAGCCGGGGACGAACGAACTGAAGATGTTCTTGTGGGGCATGATGTGGCCGGCCGTGTTCGGACCCAGAACCGCGATGTCGTACTCCTCGGCCACCTGTCTGATCTCCGTCTGCCGCGTTTCGCCTGCCTCACCGGCCTCTGCGAAACCACCGGCGAAGACGACCGCGGCCCCGACGCCGGCCTGTCCGCAGTCTTCGATGACTCCCGGGGTCGCCGGGGCCGGGACACAGCAGAGTGCGAGGTCGGCGTCGGTCTCGACCACAGAGTCGACGAACTCGTATCCGTAGACCGTTCCGTCGGCCGACGGGTTCACCGGATAGACGGGGCCGTCGAACTCTTTCGCGTTCGCCATTGCGTCGTTACCCAGTTTCCCCGGCGTCGCCGACGCCCCGATGACCGCGATACTCTGTGGATCCAATAAATCCGAAATTCCCATAGGAAGACCATCGGATAGATGCCCAAGTAGACTTCGAAGCGACGCATATCTAACGATTAATAATGGTGAACTGTGCCCGTCTCGGCGCTTCCCTCGGTACCTCCTCGCGTGTGCTGGGTCGTCGCTGCCGACTGAACACGGTTGGTCCACAGGCGCACTAACTTCGTCGCGTCCGTGCTGAAATCGCATCACAGACCGGGGGGTCAGTAGAGAGCGTGCCTCGATGCTCTCGCCGGATCTCGCGGTTCTCACTCGTCTGCGAAAACGGTAACCGTTATACGCCACCTGGTCAAATCCGGAGATATGCAACGACGTGCCGCGGCGATTTACGTCGCACTCTTCATCGTCATCGGTGCGGCCTCGTACTCCCTTGTCGCGACGGCGCAGGCGCCACACGTCGAGTTCCAGAATCCGGAGTACGAGCTCGCGCAGGGTGACCAGTTCCAAGTCGGTGGACAGACGTACACGGCTTCGAGCATCTCTACCTCCGAGCAGGGCGGCGGCCACGGTGGCGCGGCGACGACCGTCGTCGAGGGCGAACTGCGGTACACCAACGACTCGGCGCGATACACCGCGACGTGGGAGAACAACACCACACAGAGTTACGACGGCCAGGAGTGGCGCGTTCTCGTCGAAAACGCCTCTGAGCCAACGTCGTTCACGCTCCGTGAAGACCTCAACGAGACGGCGATCCTACAGGACGACCCCGATGCCAGCAACGAGATGGTGACCCAGAACGGTACCCAGTACGTCGTGATCAACGGGTCGGAGCTCGTGCCCGCCACTGAGTACTTCCCCGAACCAGGGACGCGGACGTACGCCCAGGGCGACGGCCTCGACTACCAGGGCAACGCTTCCACCGTCGCCTCCGTGACCACGGAGTCGGTCACGCTGGCGTGGAACGCACCTCGAACGAACACGATCGGCGTCGGTAACCACGACAACGTCACTCTCAGCGGCGAGACGTACCTCGCACACTTCCCGGACGAGTCGACGCTGCAGTTGACTCAGGACTTCGAGAGTTACAACCAGCAGACTCAGGAGATCGACCAGTACACCCTCCACAAGAACGGCCTCTGGGGCGTGAGTATCCTTTCGTTCCTCACGGCGGTCTTTATGATCGGCTTCGCGTATCTCCCTTCGCGGTACTGAGCGCCCCCGCCTTTTGATGCGGTTCGTCGATTTGACCTCGGTTAGTAATGTGGATTAACGATCATCATCAATCGCAACTGTAATATGTGTGGGTCACTCTCTCTCACCGTATGTCGATTCAGCGACCGTCCCGTGTCGACGACCAGTGGTGTCCCGATTGCGGCGAGGAGATGTCGTTCACGGGCGTCCAACCAGCAGGCTACGCGCAGTTCTTTTGTGATCAGTGCCGGTACCGTCGAGATACGTTCGTGGGGACGACCGCTGACTGATCGCGGGACGCCGACGCTGCGCGGTGACACTGGTGTCACTCCGTTCTTTATGCCTGTGGCGGTGCTATGAGTGGTATGAGCGACGAAACGCCAGTCACTGCTGAGAAGCCCGACAGCCCGTTTCGCACGACGGGCACCGATCACATCACTATCTGGGGCAGTAACGAGGAAGACACCGTCGCGTTCTACCGCGACCTGCTCGGAATGCCGCTCGTCCTGCGACAACCGAATCTCGACGACCCGTCACAGACGCACCTGTTTTTCGACACCGGCGACGGCCGCATTCTTACGGTGTTCGTCGGCGACCGCGCTTCAAACCACGGGCCGCAGCGTGGCGGCACGGGGTCGGTTCACCACCTCTGTTTCAGTATCGCGCCCGAGGACTTCGAGGACGTCGCCGCCGCTCTTGACGACGCTGGCCGCGACTACAACGTCTTCGACCGCGGGATCTTCTTCTCGCTCTACACTCACGACAACAACGGCCTCGTGATCGAACTGTCCACCGACAAGTACGACGTCCCTGACGACCGCCGGGGCGAGGTGCTCGCGAAGGCCCAAGAACTCCGCGTCGAAGACGGAGCGGACTACGCCAAAGACGAGCACATAAAAGCCGCCCTCGAAGAACTTGGACTCGATGCGACGGCGTACGACCTCCCCGATGCGGCCTCGGGCGTCGGCGGCGTCGAGTAGGTGAGACGCCCGGCGACCACATCCAGTAGCCGAGACGGCCGGCGACGACGCCGAATGTGCGAGATATCCAGCGACGATACTGGATAGACCTGAAGAATAACGTCAACGCCGGGCAGGTCTGCGGGATGACCTCAACGTCGATTCTGCGCCCCGAACGGACGCTCACACCTCGACGAGTACTTTGATGGCCTCGCGCTCGTCCATCGCGCGGTATCCCGCTTCGACGTCTTCCAGATCGACCGTCTTGGTGAACACCGGCGCGGGATCGAGCGTTCCCTGTAGCACGTCGGCCATCAGTTCCTCCGCGTACGCACGCACTGGAGCGACGCCGCCCCGCAGTGTGACGTTGTTACCGAAGAACGAGAAGAGGTCGAGGCCTCCATCGAGGCCGTGCGGGACGCCGACGTAGCCGACGGTGCCGCCCGGTTGGCAGACCTCCGCTGCCGTCTCCATCGACGACGCAGCGCCGACGCACTCGGCGACGTGCGACGCCCCGCCGTCGGTGAGGTCCAGCACACGGTCGATGGCCGCCTGGCCGCGCTCGGATATGACGTCGGTCGCCCCGAACTCCTCGGCGACCGCTAGGCGGTCCGCGTGGTGACCCACGGCGACGATTCGCGACGCGCCACGCCGGCGCGCAGCGAGGACGGCACACAACCCCACGGCGCCGTCGCCGACGACCACGCACCCATCTCCGGCATCGACGCCGGCGCTCACGATCGCGTGATGGCCCGTCCCCATCACGTCGGTAAGCGGCAAGAGCGACCGGAGGGCGTCCTCGTCGTCGGCGTAGCGATCCGGCACCCGGACGAGCGTCCCGTCGGCGTCGGGACAGCGGACTTTCTCGCCCTGGGCACCGCTGTTGTCGCCGCCCCAACTGTCCCCCTCAATGCAGGAGGTGTGCAACCCCTTTCGACAGAACTCACAGGAGCCACAACTGATCTTGAACGGCGCGAATACCCGATCCCCGGGCGCTACTGAGCGGACGTCGTCGCCGACGGCCTCGACGATCCCCATCGGTTCGTGACCGACTGTCGACCCCGGATCGCGGTCGCTCTCGCCGCGGTAGAACCACAGGTCCGACCCGCAGACGGCAGTGTGCGTCACTCGAACGAGCGCCTCGTCCGGGCCGTCCAGTTCCGGTTCGGGAACGTCTTCGACACGGACGTCTCGCGGCCCGTGATAGACTGCTGCGCGCATACCGACACTCCGACAGGCGCGAGCAAAAACCCGGGGATCGACCGCGCCGGTACCGCGCAGCGAAAAGATTATACGATAATTTAGGTATACCTAAACTATGAACGAGGCAGAATCGCCCGCGTGGATCGGACGGATTGCCGCCGCGCCGCGCCCGGGGTCTCGACGGTCGCGTCTGGGACTTCGCCGATTGCACTCAGCGCGGGAGGGGCGTTGCCGTGCCTGACGTCACGGTCGCCGTCTCGGACCTGACCGACGCGCGCCAGCACGTCCGGGGGGAGCGACGCGCCACCGAGCGCCAGCACCAGGCCTTCGAGCAGTTCCGACAGACGGTCGTCGAGACCGACCCGGTCTCGGCTGCCGGCGTCGAGGCACGCCCGACGTCGTCCGGTTGGACGGCCGGTGCTACCGGAACGACTGGCGACCGATGTCGTCGGATCCGCTCGGCCTTCGAAGAGCAGGTCGTCCCCCACGTCGACGTGACGGTGTCGGCCGGGGTGCGCGGCGCGCTGGCGAGCGAACTGAGCACCGAAGTCGCTGTCGCGCTCGCCGCCGAGGGCGGTGGAAACCGGTTCACTGCGCCGTTGCGTCAGGCGATCCTCGATCACGTGAGCCAGCGCCTCGCGGAGAGCCGAGTGATGCTCCGGGCGCTCGCCCGCGAGCGATCGTCGCTGGACGATGTGATCGAGGCACTGAAACGTGCTGACCGCTCGCTCCCCTCGGCGGACGATTCGACGCTACTCCTGGCCGACGACGGCGAACTGTGGGACCGCCGCACGTCGGCGGTGAATCTCGCGGACGAACTCGAGACGGCGCTCCGCGCGCGTCAGTCCACGCTGGACGCCGTGACCGCCGCTGACGTGAAGGCGGGCATCTCTCACGACACGGTCGTCGAGTACCTCTTCGGTGACTGCGACACCACGTATCCGGCGCTCGACGCGCTCCTCCGCGGGATCCGAGAGTGTCGGCGGCGGCGCGACCGGCTCGAAGACGCAGTCGGTGCCCAGTAACGGTTTTACAGGGTCGCCTCTACCACTCGAGAGACCCGCCGCTTTGGTACTCGGTCACCTGCGTCCCGAAGACGTTCTTCTCCTTGTCGAGATCGGCCGTCTCGCTCATCCACGGGAACCGATTGTCCGTCTCGCAGCTCTCTTCAAGATCGAGTTGGCCGAGCCGGCGGTCTGTGTCCTGCTCGACGTGCTCGGAGAACTGCTCGGGGCCCCATTCCGGGGACGTCTTCGGGGCAGGCCTCGCGGGCGTAGTGCTGTTCGAGATCGACCGCGGTCTCGACGAGGTCGCGCACCTCGCGGCCGAACTCCTCGGTCCACGTCTCGGAGTGCTCCCGACGGATCTGATTGGTCAGATCGACGCCGAAGCCCACGAGATCCCGCAATAGGCCTCGAACGTCTTCGGTTCGTTTCAGCTGGAACTCCCGGTCGTCGAGGCTCCGCGTGAGACCGACGACGAACTCGTCTTTCGGCTCGATCGACGGGATGCGGTCGTACATCCCGTAGAGGCACTCGGGATCGAACCCGAGCGAGTCACCGCAGCAGATGAAGATGTCCGCGTCGATGGCCTCCTCGTAGGCCTGTCTGAGGAGGTACTGTCGGCACTCTCGTACAGCGCGAGCACGATATTGTTCGCCGTCAGCGACCCCGCCGTCGAGAAGAATCCGAGGCTCCACTCGACGAGTCGCCGCTCGGAGTTGGTGAGGTCGTCGCCATTCGACTGGGTGATGTCGTCCTGCATCGGGACCTCTTCGGGAACTCAGTTGTTGGCGATGCCGGCGCGGTAGCACTCGCACGCCCAGTCGTAGTTGATCAGCAGGGTCGTGTTCGGTTTCGTTCTCGAGTAGTGGCACACTGTATACTCCTCACTGCCAGGCTTCGCAGGTCGGGTCTTCGACGCCCGGAAGGTCGTTGTCGGCACCGGGCCCACTCGCGCCGCGCGCAACGCGCCTGTGCCGCCCCCCGTAGTCGAGTCTTTGTGCCGCCATCTCTCACGCCGGCCTACTCGTCGCCGAGTGCACGGTACGGGGCGACGTGCGGTCCCGTCGGGGCGTTGCTGTCGACGCTGGCTTCCACCTGGAACACGTCAGAGAGGAGTTCTTCGGTGACGACGTCCCGGGGGGGACCCCAGTCGTACGGCTCCCCCGCTTTCATCGCGACGAGGGTGTCGGCGAAGCGCGCGGCCTGCCCGATGTCGTGGAGCACGACGCCGACCGTGACGCCCTGTTCGCGGTTGAGCGTCCGGATCACCTCCATCACGCGGAGTTGGTGATGGAGGTCCAGATGGGTCGTCGGCTCGTCGAGGAGCAGGACGTCGGTCTCCTGTGCGAGAGTCATTGCGATCCACGCGAGTTGCTTCTGGCCGCCGCTGAGGTTCTTCAGTTCGGTATCGCGGAGGTCCTCGACGCCCGCCAGGCCGATTGCGCGGTTGACCGCCCGGCGATCAGTCTCGTCGAGGGACTCGAAGACCCCCCGATGGGGGTACCGGCCGTGATACACCAGGTCCTCGACCGTGAGGCTCGTGGGTGAGTCGTGCTCCTGTGAGAGGAGACCGAGTCGCCGCGCGAGGTCTTTCGGATCAAGTGACTGGATCCGTTCGCCGTCAAGACGGATCTGCCCCGCGTCGGGCGCGAGTTGATCGGCCATCGTCTTCAGCAGCGTGCTCTTTCCGCTGCCGTTGGGACCGACGAGGGCGGTGACCTCGCCCGCAGGGAGGAGGACCATCTTGCACTCGACGACTGGTTCGTCGGTCGTCGGATAGCTGATTGCGAGGTCCTCCCCGCGCAGTTCGATTGCCGCAGGATGGTCTGCCGGCCCGTCCGCGGGATCTGACTGGATGTCGTCACCGACTCGCTCGCTGCGTCTGCTGTCCGCGTCGTGGCTCCCGGTTCCGCCGCTCTGGTCGTGCGGTTCTTTGCTGTTTCGTTCGTGGGCTTCCTTCTCGTTCCGCTGATCCGGTGCTCTCTCGTTCTGGTGCTCGGACTCTCTGTCGTTCCGTCTGTCCCTTCTATCGCTCCGTTCGTCGCCACACCGGCCGCTCGGCTCTTCACCGCGCTCCTCATCCGGTTCGCCGTTCTTCAGCCGTTCGAACGGGCTTCGCATCAGATTTCACCCAGCGCGTCCTGGCGCTGCATCAGATAGAGGAAGTAGGGGCCACCGAGCAGCCCAGTCACGATCCCGACCGGCACCTGCGTCGCGGAACCGAAGAAAACCTGTAGTCCGAGTCGCGCCCCGACGTCGGCGGCGATCATCAGTGCCGGCCCGGCGAAGAGACAGCCGACGACCAACCGACGGCAGTCGCTGCCGACGACGTTCCGAACCAGGTGCGGGACGATCAGTCCGACGAATCCGACGATGCCAGCGACAGCGATGCTCGCGGCGGCCGATAGCACCGCGATCCCCGAGAGGGCGAATCGGACCCGCTCGACCGACATCCCCAGCGATTTCGCGGTGCTCTCACCCAGCAGGAGGACGTTCAACTGTCGCGAACTCACGAGCGTGAGTCCCATCGCCGCGACGGTCCACGGCAGCGCCATCCGAACCTGCGCCCAGTCGGTGCCCGTCAGCGAACCGGTTGTCCAGGCGATGGCCGACTGAACGACACCGATGTCGCCACAGAGTGTCATAGAAGGGTTGCCACGGTGTTTCTTTCACGGTCTCACCGCCGAATCAGCCGTGAGAGATTGTATGCGGGTGCAATGTGTAGAATCGCGCGTGCTTCTAAGCAATCGGATTTGATGAAAGGGGAACTAAGACGAAATTGACTGCACGATGCTCTCCCCGACAATCAGCTTGTAGACTGCGAGTACTCCGACAACAGAAAACAAGACACCGAAAATGAGCGTGAGTACCCCAGGCTCATAGAACAGACTGTACAATCCTAATGCAAGAAACATCGCGGCCGAAATAGCCTGTGCTGGACGTGTTCCTCTAAAATTTTTTAGTTTGTCTACGATGGAGGGCATATATTTGATAAGTCAAATTATAACATTAGTATTTTGCCTACTAATACTGTCGGACAGAAGTTCGTGAATCATTTTGGCACCCACGAAGTGCCGATAATTCTCACATAGTTCTGTCCGACAGTATAAGCAGATTCGTGGTTAATGACTTTTCGCCAGCAGTTTCGACGTTATGACTGATAAGCGCCCTTACTGAACGATTCTCCGCTTTGATCTCACATCCGATCACGACGAATCCGCCGAGAGAACGAGTCTGCGTACTGAGATCTGCTATATGCACACAGCAAGTTGCAGAAGGAATACTGTCGTAGCTATTATGTGAATGAATGTCGCTTCCTATGTATATGCCCTCTGAGAAACAGTGCCCAGACTGTGACGAGCCATTAGAACGAATGAAGCTGAACGAAAGCCACGGACAGCCATCAATCGTTTCAACGGACGGTGGATTCTTTGACCAGCTGATGTCGGGGACGCTCACACCAGTTCCATATGTTTGCCCCGAGTGCAAGCGGACGTTGCTATATGCAGAAGAGTAAAATCGTTTGAGCTGTCGCTTGCCATTCTCACATCGAACAATCTGTGCTTCACCTGTACTGAGCGATTCCTGTTTGTGTGGGAAGCCTTCTATGACACCCTGATGTCGCCAGCGAAAAAGAACAGCCCCGTCTGTAACGACTGAAACACCGTGCCGACGATCACGCCGGCGAGGACGAGTCGCACGGGCGAGGTACCGCTCTTCCAGGCCACAGCGTAGACGAGGAGGAACGCTCCGGCTCCACCGACGGCCGCGATGAGCGGGAGGAACGCTGACAGCCCTGAGAAGACCACGAGCGTCAACAGAATCGCCAGCCCCGCCCCGGAGGAGACGCCCAGGATGAACGGGCTCGCGAGTTCGTTTCTCGTGACCGCCTGGAAGATCGCCCCAGAGACGGCCAGGTTCATCCCGACCAGCACGGCGACGAAGACGCGCGGCAGGCGGATGCTCCAGATGATGAGGCTCTCGTGGGTCATCTCCGGGAGCGTCCCGCCCGTGACGAACGCAGCCCAGACGTTCGGGTCGAGGACGATCCCGGGATCAAACACGGCCTGCCACGCACGGACCGCCGACATCGAGTACGACCCGAAACTCACCTGTATCAATGCACCGGCGACGACGACCAGTATGCTCCCGAGACAGAGCGTGAGCAGGGCGCTATCGAAACCGTGCAGCCACGACCTCGTCCGCCCGGCGTCGGCCGTCCTCGATCCGTCAGCCGTCGTCATCGGGCCACCTGCGACGCTCGGAACCGGGATCGCGGCACATCACTCGATGTCCCCGGTGACGACGTCGGCAACGCGCTGGCGATCGAACAGTTCCCCGTCGAACTCGTACAGTTCGCCTGCGAGCCGCTCGGTTACGACCAAGTTCGTGATGGGGCCCTGATACAGCGGGCCAGCGCGGTAGACGTCGTCGTTCGCGACGGCGGTGAGTTCGCTTGCGACCTCGTGCTGTCGCAGAGATTTGACGACCGTCTCGCGGAACTCTGCCCGCGATTTTGCCTCCTGCCCCCGGATCAGTAGGACCTCGGGGTCCACGTCGAGTAGCGTCTCGAAATCGATCGCCCCGCGGCTAGCGTAGAAGTCCTTCACGTCGCTGTTCGCCAGCGCGTCTCTCACTCCGAGATCGTTGAGATGCTTGAAACTCGTTCCCTCATCGATGACGTATGGGTAGAACGTCTCGGGCTGATCGCCGCCGCCCCAGACGACGGCGGCCGAGGGTCGGTCGCTGCGCGCGGGAATTACCGGGGCCAGTACCGCCTGGAAGTCGTCGTGGATGGCCTCAAACGCCTCGTAACGCTTGCCTTCCTGGAACACCTGTGAGAGTTTCTCGAAGGCCTCATACAGCGTGTAATACCGGTACTCCTCGTGCCAGGTGTAGTTCCGTGAGAAGCCGCTGTTGCCGAAGATCGGGCCGACCCGCGTGCGGAGTTCCTCGATATCGTCTTCGGTCCACTGACCGCGATTCAGGAGGAAGTTCGGATCGAACACGTGTACGTCGGCGCCCAGCGCGTAGAACTGTTCCTTCCCGACGCCGCCATCGCCCCACAGCTTCTGGATCTCACTCCCGTCGACGCTGACGCCGGGAATCCCGTCGTAGTACTGCGTGTGATAGCGGCTCGGCAGCCAGACAGCCGCCGGCGGCTCCTGTCCCAGTGCGATCCCCATGTCGGCCCAGCTCCCGTTGTTCGCGACCCACGTCTCCGGGACCGACTCGAGGGTGACCGTGCCGACGGGGACAATCTCGGCGCTGTAGGGTTCCCCATAGAACGTCTCGGTTCCGGTCCCGGTGTCGGCCACGGTTTGTGTGCCCATCGCCGTCGCCGTGGCGGGGTCCGCGTCGGCGCTCTCCGATTGGCCGCTACACCCCGCGAGTGCTCCTGCGGTCGCGATACCAACGCCGTACCGGAGGTATTCTCGCCGTGTCGTCCGCTCCGTCCTGCTTCGTTCGCGCGACATACTCTTAGGCCAGCCTAAATATTGAAGTCCCTTTCGAATTTTCGGCGAGCCTAAAACCGATGCCGACCGCTCAGTGCAAAAACTATATACTATACATAGATAACATATGTATACATATGACTATATTCGACGAGGTATCGCCAGCCACTACGAGCGTCCCCTTCGGGTGGTGACGATGGCCGCGTTCGGTACCGAGGCCATCCCGATCGACCCGAACGCCTTCCACCTCTTCGTCGCGGGCGCGCTGGGGATGTTGCTCGGTCTAGAACGCGAGTGGTCGAACAAGTCCGCAGGGATCCGGACCTTCACACTCACGAGTCTCCTCGGCGTCGCGGCGGCCACGGTCGGGGGCTCCGTTCTCCTGGCTATCGGGGGCCTTCTGGTCCTTGTGCAAGGAGTCCTCTTAGGCGCTCGGGGACTCCTCGCCGAAGCCAGAGATCCGGGTCGCTCCGCCGACCCGCCCGACGCTGGCGATTCTGCCGGCGATATCGGGAGTCTCGCACTCACGACGTCGACGTCGCTTCTCGTCGCGTACGTCGTCGGGGCCCTCGTCGGGAACGACTACGTCCTCGTGGCCGTCGTCATCGCGATCACGTCGTCGTTCCTGTTGGTGCTCCGCCGGGAACTGCACACGTTCGCCCACCGCCTCTCCCACCAAGAGGTCCGCAGCGCGGCGGAGTTCGCGATCATCGCGTTCGTCGTCTACCCCCTGTTGCCCCCCGGCACGTACGGCCCGTGGGACGCTATCGATCCTCGACTCATCTGGCTGCTCGTCATCGCGGTCAGCGGAATCGGCTTCGTGAACTACGCGCTGATGCAACGGTACGGTGGCCGAGGGATGCTCGCTACGGGCTTCTTTGGCGGACTGGTGAACTCCACCGCCGTCATCGGCGAGATCGCCAACCGGGCGAAGACGAACGCCGGGACGTTCGACCTCGCGATTGCGACGGTCCTGATCGCCGACGCCGCGATGGCTGTCCGGAATCTCGTCATCGTGGTCGCGTTCGTCCCGCAGTCGGCCTTCAGCGTCGGCCTCCCGCTCGGACTCATCGCCGTCGGCGGCGTGCTGTTGATGGGCTACGAGCGCGACTGGGGCGGAGAGATCGATCTTGATCTCGATTCGCCGTTCAACGGCACCAACGCGCTGACGTTCGGACTCCTGTTTCTCGTCGTCCTCGTCGTCACTGCGGGCGCACAGCAGACTTTCGGGACAGCGGGGTTCCTCGTGACGAGTTTTCTCTCGGGACTGCTCTCCAGCGGCGCCACCACCACGACGGCTGTCTCGCTCGCGAGTACCGGGCAGATCTCTCCTGCGATCGCCGCACAGGGCGTCCTCGCCGGGACGCTCGCCAGCATCCTCGTGAAAGTGTGGCTCGCGGTCGGTATCAATCGCGAACTGCTCCGTCCGATCGTCCTTCGCTCGACGTACCTCTCGCTTCTCGGACTGGTCGGTATCCTGGGCGTTCAGGTGCTCTGACGCCGCGCAGCCGCGCCGCGGTGTGCTTTCAGCGCCCTCTGCTGGGTGTCGGGGGGCTCCTCGCCGCAACCCTATCCATCGATGCGGCGGTCTTTGAGGAACTGCTGCATCCGCCCGAGAGCCGCCTGTGCCTCAGACCGGTTCACCTCCAAGTTCTCAGCCGTGGGCTCCGGGAGTTCGAGTTCCTCTGCGAGCAGCAGTAGTCGGTCCAAAAGCGTGATCTCGAGTCGTTCGTTGATCATCCCGATGCTGATCACGTCCAGATCCCGAAGGTCGTCGTCCTCGACTTCGGCCACGAACTGGTCTTTCTCGGCGAGTAGACCCTCCATAATCGGGCTTCCCTGCTCTCGGGGCTCCATATCGAGGACGGTGAAGATTTCCTCGATGCGGTCGATCTGACCGACCGTGTCGCCTTCGTGACCGCTGAAAATCGCTCGTACCTCGTCGCTCGCAGCGGCATCGGAGAGGTCGCCGTGGAGATCGAGAATTTCGATCTCGGCGTGGTAAAGTTTCCGGAGTTCGCGGTCGAACAGTTCCCGCTTCGAGGTGATTGACATCGCTGTCACACCCCCTCCATCTCCTCATCGGAGAGTTGCTCTCGCAGGCACTCTTCGACCACGTCGGTGTCGACAACGCCACTCTCCATCAGAAGATAGAGACTCCCAGGGGACAGGGGTTCGTCCGACTGCAGACCCTCAAGCAGTTCCGGGATCCCTACGTCCGTCGCATCGATGTCCAGTGAGACCGCATCGACGAGCAGCCCGTCCCGGTACCCGGCGCGACGAAGAGCGGTCGTGAACATCCGTTCCGGAATCGTTCTCTCCGCTGTCCCCCCCTCGCGCATCAGCGTTGCGATGCCGACCGTTCGGAGAAGAAACGCGAGTCCATCACGAACCCCGATCCGGAGGTCCTGATCCGCATTCTGCCACCGTCGGCCCCCGTCAGAGATCTCACCGAATATCTCGACCCACTCGTCATCATCGAGGTCATCGAGCAGAATCGAGAAATCGAGCATCGAGTTGTAGACGCGTTCGCGGATGTCGCGCCGGCGCTGATACCGCTGCTGTTTCGCGTGTTGCCCGTCGTAGACCTTCTCACCGGTCAACCACCGTCGGTCTTCGGTCGTCAGCATCGCGTTCTTGCGGCCGGTCATATGGGTCGTGATGGGGAGGGAGGGAGTAAAATCGGTCGAAAGTACATCAGATATACTATGCAGTAATAGGAATACTATTTACACTGGACCGAGAGCAGTAGGTGTGAACAGCATCGTGTCTCAAACAGTACTGAAAAACGTCAGACCACCTCTCGGTACGTGCTACGACGATGGCTGACGCGGAGATAACCGCCGCCGTCGAGGAGTACAGCGGGCAGGCGAGCCCGACGAAGCTCGTCGAGATCGCCCGCTACTTCCTGTTCATCGGAATCGTCGGATTCGGCGGCCCACTCGTCCACATCGCGATGATGGAAGACGACCTCGTCGGCGAGGACTCCCGCGGCTGGACCGACGAGTCGATTTTCATGGAGGGACTGGCGATCTGTAACATGCTTCCCGGGCCGGCGTCGACACAGCTTGGCATCTTTATGGGCTGGATTCGCGCCGGCAACCCGGGTGCCCTGGTCGCCGGCTTCTTCTTCATGCTCCCGACGTTCGTCCTCGTCGTCTTCTTCTCGTGGCTGTACTTCGCCTACCAGACGCTTCCAGCCGTCGAAGCAGCGTTCTACGGAATCAATCCTGTCGTCATCGGGCTCATCGTCGGCGCCGCCTACTCGATGGCACAGAGCGCCCTCGCCGATGGTCAAGACCACGCCGAATTCAGTATCGGTTCAGATACCTGGTCAATCGACTTCCTATTAGTCGCACTTCTCGTGGCTGCGATCGTCGCGACGGCGACGGTAAACCCGAACCCGGTCCTCGAATTCATCATTGCTGGACTCATCGCTGTCGCACTCTATCGATCGGACTGGGTGCGAGCAAACGTGAAGCGAATCACCACGACTGGCGCCGTGACAGCCGTCCTCGGTGGGCTATATGCGCTCCGAGGTCGCGTACTCGAGCTGGTCGGCCCACGCATCCGGACCGCCATCGAGGCAAGTCCACTCTGGGGGATTGCCCTCGCCCTCTGGGCGAACCCGTGGGTGAAGCTGTTCCTCTTTATGCTCTACACGGGGTCGTTCATCTACGGCGGCGGGCTCGTCCTCATTCCGTTCATCGAGAAGTACGTCGTCAACGAGTTCGCGTGGATGACCGCTCGAGAGTTCGTCGATGGCATCGCCATCGGTCAACTGTCGCCCGGTCCCGTCGTGATGACGACGGCGTTCGTCGGCTACAAACTGTTGCTGGACGCCTCCGGCGGTGTCGTGTGGATCGCGATCCTGGGAGCGCTGGTCGCCACAATCGGTGCGTTCGGCCCGTCGTTCGTGTTCATTATGGGCTTCTTCCCGTACTTCGCGCGGGTTCGCGAGAACGACGTGATCCAGACTGCGTTGACCGGCGTCAACGCCGCCGTCGTCGGCGCCATCCTCGGTGCGACTGTCACGCTCGCCGCGGAATCGTTCGTGGATATCTTCACTGTCGCCCTCGCCGCCGTCACGTTCGGGTTGTTCGTCCGCGGCACCCACGCGGCGTATCTGATTCTGGGCGGCGGCGGAATCGGTACGGCGTGGTACTTCCTGGTCCTATGACAGACCGACAACTCACCAACCACGAACTCACACGACGCTCGACACGAAGACGACTATGAGTCAGGACCAAATCACGGTTGAGACGGACGAATCGAGCCCGTTGGATACGTTTCGGCAGTTCTTCGCCCTCGAACGCGACGTGCTGGTGCTATCGCTGGCGATGTTCGCGTTCAGTCTCGGCTTCCAGATGACCAACCGGTTCCTCCCCGAGTACATCGTCGCGCTCGGGGCATCGGGAATTGTAGTCGGCCTCTTCGGAACCGTCGGCAACGTCGTCTCGGCGGTGTTCCCGTATCCCGGCGGGGCGATCTCGGATCGCATCGGATCGCGGTATGCACTGACGCTGTTCGGGTTGATTTCGACGCTCGGATTCGGGGTCTGGCTCGTCGCGCCAAATCTGGGCGCGATCACCGTCGCCGGGGTCACGATCCCGTCTTGGATCTGGATCTTCGCCGGTCTACTGCTCGCGCAAGGGTGGAAGTCGTTCGGCCTGGGCGCGACGTTCGCGGTCGTCAAGCAAGCGACGGAGCCCTCACGATTGGCCGCCGGTTTCGCCAGCACCGAGACGTTCCGCCGGACGGCGTTCCTCATCGGCCCGGTACTTGCGGCCGTCCTGATCGGCTTCCATCCGAACTTCACGGTGAGTTTCCAGTCCGTCCTCGCCGTGGCTGTCGTCTTCGGCACTGTCGGGACCGTCGCCCAGCACGTCCTCTACGACGCCAGCGAGGACTCGATCGGCGACTCCTTTGAGGGTATTGAGCAAGTCAGACGGGACCTGCGTGAGATGCCTGAACCGCTCCGCCCACTGCTCGTCGGCGACACGCTCGTCCGATTTGCAAACGGGATGGTATACGTTTTCTTCGTGCTGGTGATCACGCAGTTCTACGAGGTCGGGTTCGAGACGACACTCTCGCTGGCCGGCTTCTCGTACGGCATCGATCTCTCGCCGGAGGCGTTCTTTGGCTATCTGCTCGGGATCGAGATGCTGATCGCACTTCTCTCGATGACGCCGGCCTCGAAGGCCGCCGAACGTGTCGGGCTCAAGCCAGTCGTCGCACTCGGATTCGCGGTCTACGCCCTCTTTCCCGTCGTGCTCATCAGCGGACCGGAGGTCCTCGCCCCGGTGATGCCGCTCTCGTGGGCGATGATCCTCATTTTCGCGTTCTCCGGGCTTCGGTTCGCCGGCTTGCCCTCGCACAAGGCGTTGATCGTCGGCCCCGCTAAGCAAGGTGCTGGGGGGCGCGTCACCGGCACGTACTATCTCCTGCGAAACACGGTCGTCATCCCGAGTGCCGCGCTCGGCGGCTATCTCTGGGAGTTTGTGAGTCCGGAAATCGCGTTCACGATCGCAGCGGTGATCGGCGTCGTTGGGACCGGCTACTTCCTCGCGTTCGGAGAGGAGTTTGAAGCCTACGTGTAGCGATATCTCCTCACCACATCTCCCCGCTGGTACATCGCAACTGGGATGAGTCTTCCTCACGCCGACGAAGAGGAAGTCGTCTACCGACGTATCACCGTCCAGCCTGCACTCGT
>NZ_JBDGQZ010000059.1:0-20514 GCF_042218505.1 Halobellus sp. | reverse complement strand
TCCACCAGCCGTTGGCTCACCGGGGAAATCGCTGTTCGAGCAGCGTCGTCAGCAGATACGCACCGAGCCTGGCGGTGCTGTTCGTCGGATCCTGTGGTGGCGCGACCTCCATCAGATCGGCGGCCGCGACGGCGTCGTGGGTGCCGAGCGGCTCCATCACGGATAGCGCCTGCGACGCCGAGAGCCTGCCAGGTTCGGGCGTCCCTGTCCCCAGGGCGACGGACGGGTCGACCGAGTCGATGTCGAACGTCACGTAGACCACGTCGGTGTCGGCTGCGACTGTCGCAATCGCCGCCTCCACGACGTCGGTGATACCGCGCTGTTCGACGTCGCGCATCGTGAACACCGAGAGGCCGGTCTCCTCGGCGTACTCGAAGAACCCGAGCGACTCGTAGCCGCGGATGCCGACCTGTGCGACGTGTTCGTACCCCGTGTACGGGGACTCCGCGATGTGGTGCGTCGACGAGCCGTGGAAGTGCTCCCCGAAGAGCGCGCTCTCGGACGACGTGTCGGTATGGGCGTCGATCTGGACGAGGCCGACGGTGTCGTGGCCGCTGCCCGCGGCGAACCCCTCAAACGCCGGGAACGTGCAGTAGTGGTCGCCGCCAACGACCACCGGCATCACGCCCTGTTCGGCGGCAGTTGCGACGTGAGCGGTGATCGACTCGGCGGTCGTCCCGCGATCCATCGGAAACACGGGCACGTCGCCGCAGTCCACCAGATCGAGCGCGCCGAAGTTCACCTGCCGACCTGTGCGAACGCTGGTCAGGCCGCCTTTGGACCTCGAGAGATACGCCGGCCAGCCGCTGGCTCGGCGGACGGCGCGCGGCCCGTAGCGCGTTCCCGGGCGGTTGCTCACCGCGCCGTCGTACGGAACGCCGAGCACGGCGGCGTCGGCCCCGACGACGTCCTCCACGTCGGCAATCTCCCACTTCAGGAACGTATCGAACCCCGCGTAGGGGAGTTCAACGCCGCTCCCCGGCGTGGACTCCCGAAACGCCGCCGCGCGACTCTCGCGCTGTTCCGGGTTCATCTCAGGCTCCTGTCCCGTCGCCGTGGGTGTCGATCGCTACCCCGAGGGCCTCGACGGCGCGCCGGTCCGCGCCGTGGGCGTCGTCTGAGTTGCCTAGAACTGGTGTGCCACCATTTATGACTGGGGACGGCCTGATATCTGCTATGCTGCACACCCAGGGACCGCTCCGCTCGATCGATGTGGGTGCGCGCGAGACCACCACCGAATCGATCGACGACGTCCTTACCGACTACGTCGGCGGACGGGGCGTCGCGACGGCGCTCGCACACGATCGGATCCCCTTCGACGCCGACCCGCTCGACGCCGAAAACAGTCTGTACTTCTCCACCGGCCCGATGCAAGCGTCGCGGATGTCGTTCACCGGGCGAATGAACTGCACGGCCGTCTCACCGCTGACCGACGGACTGTTCTCCTCGAACGCCGGCGGGTTCCTCTCGCGGAACTTCGTCGGGGCCGGCAACGCCGCCGTCGAGCTCACTGGCGAAAGCGACGAACTGCTCGCGATCCACGTCCGCGAGGATGGCGTCACCTTCGAGCCCGTTCCGGAACTGGCCGGTGTGGAAGTGCCCGAGACGGTCGAATACGCGGCAACGGAGCACGACCTCGACCCCGAACACACGGCCTGCATCGGTCCGGCCGGCGAGAACGAGGTCCGCTTCGCGTCGATTATGACGTCGGAGTCGCGGGCCTTCGGCCGTGGCGGTCTGGGGGCCGTTCTCGGTGCGAAGAACGTCAAGTTGGTCACGTTCGCCGGCGACGCCGAACCGCCCGTGGAGATCCCGTCGATGCAGATGGAGGTCCACCGCGAGGCCGCCACCGACGACCACATTATGAAGCGGCAGGGCACGACCTCGGTGACGGACCTGGCCAACGAGGCTGACGCGCTCCCCGCGTACTACTTCGCCGACCAGTCCTTCGAGGGCGCCGAGGGGATCAACGGCGACCGCGTTGAGGAGAAGAAGTACAAGAGGGGTACCTGCTCGCAGTGCGCCTTCGCCTGCAAACTCCCGACGCGGGACGAGGCGACCGGCGTCGAGACGGAGGGCCCGGAGTTCGAGACCGTGATGTCGTTCGGCAGCAACTGCGGCGTCGACGACATCGTCGACGTGATGCGCGCGAACGAACTGTGTGACCGCCTCGGACTGGACGTGATCTCCGCCGGCGACGTCGTCGCCGGCTACCTCGCGAGCGAGGACCGCTTCGGCGACGCGGGACTCGTCCGAGAGACTGTCGAACAGATCGCACACCGTGAGGGCGTCGGTGACACGCTCGCGGAGGGAATCGACCGCGCCCACGAGGAACTGGGCATCGAGAACTGGACAGTGAAGGGACTGGAGTTCCCGGCGCACGACGGCCGCGCACTCAACGGTCAGGGCCTGTCTTTCGCGACGGCCAACCGCGGTGCAGACCATATGTACGCGACGTTTTACGCGTACGAGTACCCGCTCGTTCCCCGAAAAGACGCCTTCGATCCCGACGGCCTCAGCGACGAGAAGGCCGCCAAACTCGTCGAACTCGAAAACACCCGAGCGCTCGAGGACTGCGGCGTCGTCTGTCGGTTCTCGCGGGACTTTATGACACCCGAGCGCTTCGAGGGGCTGTTCGGGGCCGACTACGAGGACCTCCTGGCGGTGGGGGCGCGCGTGGTCGAACTCGAACGGCATTTCAACAATCAGCGCGGCTTCGACCGCAGCGACGACCGTCTCCCTTACGACGTCGACGGCTTCGAGGCCGCCCTCGACGCGTACTACGACGTCCGCGGATGGTCCGACGAGGGCGTCGTCACCGAGGTCGGGGGCGGACCGGCGTCCACGGCGGCCGACTGAACCGCCTGCGGTTCGTTCTCCGTTCCGCTCCTGTCTCGCTTCCGCGATCCGGTCTCGTTCTCGCGCTTCTGTTCCGTGTCGGTACGTCTCAGATGTAGCCGTGCTCGGCGAGGCGTTCGACGGCCTCGCGGAGGCGTTCCTCGCTGGCCGCGTACGAGATCCGGGCGTAGCCCGGCGATCCGAACGCCGCCCCGGGAACGGTCGCGACGTGGGCGTCCTCGATTGCGCCCGCGCACCACGCTTGATCGTCGTCGGCCACGGGCAGCATCATATAGAACGCGCCGTCGCCGACCGGGACGTCGACGTCGTGTTCGGCGAAGAGGTCGGCGAGCATATCGCGGCGCTCCCGGAAGGCGTCGCGCATCTCTAAGACGGCCTCATCGGTGTTCTCTAAGGCTTCGAGGCCGGCGCGCTGGACGAAGTTCACTGCGCAGGACACCGAATGCGAGTGGAGTTTCGCCGCCTGTGAGACGAGTGACTCGGGCGCGTGGAGGTAGCCGAGCCGCCAGCCCGTCATCGAGTACGCCTTCGAGAACCCGTTGATCGTGACGGTGCGGTCGCCCATCCCTTCGAGGGCCGCGAGACTCGTCATCTCGACGCCGTAGGTGACCTGCTGGTAGATCTCGTCTGAGATGACAGTGATGTCGTGCTCCACGGCGAGGTCGCGGACGCCTTCGAGCGCCGCGTCGGAGTAGACTGCACCCGTGGGGTTCGACGGGGAGTTGATGACGAGCAGTTCAGTGTCGTCGGAGACCGCCGCCCCGAGGTCGTCCAGCGCGGGTTCGAGTTGGAAGTCGTACGGCGCGGTGTCGACCCGGTTCAGCGACCCGCCCGAGAGCTTCGCCATCGCCTCGTAGGAGACCCACGCGGGGTCGAGCAGGACGACCTCGTCCCCATCGTCGATCAGCGTCTGGAACGTCTCGAAAAGCGCCTGCTTCCCGCCGGGCGTGACGATCACTTCGTCGCTCTCGGCGTCGATGCCGTCGTCGCGGAGTTTGCTCGCGATCGCTGCTCGGAGTTCGGGAATCCCGTTCGAGGGGGTGTAGCCCGTGTGTCCGGCGGCCATTGCGTCCTGTCCCGCCGAGACGACGTTCGCCGGCGTCGGGAAGTCGGGTTCGCCGACCGAGAGGTCCACGACGTCGACGCCATCGGCCTCCAGTTCGCTCGCCTTGTTACTGATTGCCAGGGTCGCGCTCGGTTCCACCCGTTCGACGCGGGCTGCGAAGTCGAAACTCATACCAACGTCTCCACCATATCGACCGCCGCGTTTACCGCTTCCGCACCTTTGTCGATCCGCTCGCGCGCTTCGGCTCCGCTCTGGCCGGGCCCCGAGACGCCGAGCGTGACCGGCACGTCCCGATCGAGGCTCACGTCCGTGAGCGACTGCGCCGCCGCGTCCGCGATGACTTGGTCGTGATCGGTGTCGCCGGTGACGATCGCGCCGACGACCGCGACCGCATCGACCTCCTCGCGCCGAGCGAGCCGATCCGCCGCTAACGGCGAGTCGTACACTCCCGGCACCCGAAGCGTCTCCGTGATCGTCGCGTCGCGTTTGACGGCCGCTTCCTTCGCGGCCGTCGCCATCTTGTCGGTGACCGAGGCGTTGAATTCGGTCACCACCAGTCCGAGCGTTGCCATACTGATCCGGTCCCACGGGGGCGTCAAAGAGGTATCGGGTGGGCACTGGGGGCACCGCTCCGACGACGGCCGCGAGGACTGACGGCGTCGCGGGCCGCTCGCACTGGACAAACACAAGAGTTGTAACGTCGTGGTCGCCAAACACTGTCAATGAGCCCTGACGAGGGCCCCCGCGAGACCGACGAGACGACCTCCAGCAGCCCTCCAGCAGACGCCGGTGGCGACGACCCGTTCGGTGACCCCGTCGCCGTCGGCGAGACGTCCGCTGAAGAAGACGCCAATCCGGGCCTCGGCATCGGCGACTCGCCCACTGGAGAGCCATCGCTCGATACCCCCGGCGCAACCGATACCTCGACTCGCGAGACCGACTTCCTCTCCCGACGACACGCGTTCCTCGGCGTGGCCGCGTTTACCGTCGTAGCGCTGGCACTCAGAGTCGTCGCCCTCGGCGGTCGGATCTTCCACTGGGACGAGGGACGCGTCGGCTACTGGATCCTCCGCTATCACGAGACGGGCATCCACGAGTACCGTCCGATTGTCCACGGCCCGTTCCTGCCGGTCGTCAACGACTGGCTGTTCACGCTCGCGCCCGTCTCTGACTTCCTCGCGCGCTTTCCCGTAGCCGTCGTCGGCGGGGTACTCCCGCTCTCGGTGTGGCTGTTCCGCGAGCGACTCCGTAACGTGGAACTCCTCGCGCTGGCGGCGCTGTTCGCACTGAATCCGCTCGCCGTCTACTACTCGCGATTTCTCCGGAACGACGTGCTCGTCGCCGTCTTCGCGTTCGCCGCGCTCGGCTTCGCCGTCCGTGGCTTCGACACCGGGCGACTCCGCTATGCGTTCCCCGCGGCCCTCTCGCTCGGCCTGGCGTTCACGACGAAGGAGAACGCGATCCTCTACGTCCTCTGTTTCCTGGGCGCGGGTGCGCTCCTGGCAGATCACCGACTGCTCGCGGCACGGGCCCAGGGTGAATCCGCTCGGAGCGTGGTGAGCCGCTGGCGCGAAGGCGTCGAAACTCGCGTCTTTTCACACGGCCCGACGCCCCGGGCGTCGCTCAATCGCGTCCTCGGTGTCACGGTCGGATCGCTGGCGCTCTTTCTCGGCGTCGTGCTGTTCTTTTATGCGCCCCGGCCCGACCTCTGGCAGATGTTCGGTTCGCCCTCGCAGATCCCGGGCGTCATCGATGCGGGTACGGTAGGCGCAGCAGAAAAGTTCGCCGACACGTGGGCCGGGGGGAGCCACCAGGACCACCCGTACTTGCCCTACCTCGGGGACCTCGCTCAGACGCTCGTCTACGGCGCGCCAGCCGTGGTCGCGTTCGGGTTGCTGGGCGTCGTGATCGACCGCTACGGGTTACGCGCCGGTGGACAGCGCGAACTCGTCTCGTTCGCGACGTACTGGGCGATCGCGTCGCTGTTCGGGTATCCGATCGCGACCGACATCCAGGCGCCGTGGGCGGGCGTCCACGTCGTCATCCCGCTGGCGATCCCTGCCGCGGTGGGAGTCGGATTCGTCGTCGCGTCCGCCCGCGACGCGTTGGAAGCCCGCGATGCAGTCAGCGTCGGCCTGGCGGCCCTCGTGATCCTCGCGGCCTTCAGCGGGGCGGCCGTGGCCAACGCGATGTACTTCAACTCCGCTTCCGAGGAGGACAAGCAAGTGCTCCAGTGGGCCCAGCCAGCGAACGATCTCAAGCCCACGATGGAAGCCGTCGGCGGCGTGTCCGCCGCGAATGGGGGGACCGACGTCCTCTTTGTCGGGACCAGCGCGCCCGGGAGCGATAACGAGGTGTTCTACGTCCGCAACGAGTCGTCGCTGCGGACCGCCCCGCCCGGTGGCCCCGCCTGGCACGACCGCCTTCCGCTCCCGTGGTATCTGGAGAAGCACAACGCCACCGTCACCAGTTCGCCGCCCGACGCGGAACTCTCAGAAGCACTCGCTGACGCACCCCCGGTCGTCATCGCGAAGGATTACGACCGCGACGAGATCAGCGACGAACTGTCGGGGTACTCCGTCTTCGAGCACAAGTTCCGGCTCTGGAACGATCGGGTCGTCGTCTACATCGACACTGGACGACTCCGCGAGGTCGCCCCGGATCTGGCCGATGAGGGGATGCAGATCTGATGGGCAACCGGTGGACGCTCCGCTCACGGCTGCCCAGTGAGTGACGACAGCGAGCCATCTCCCTGCTGAAACGCACGTTCTTGCACACTCACCGGGTCGTTCGGCAAGGTTTATTCACTATCCTTCGGTAGCGTCGAACGTGACCGTCACCGTTCCCGGCCCCACGCTCGGCGTCGTCGGCGGCGGCCAACTCGGCCGGATGCTTACCGAGGCGGCCGCGCCGCTCGGCGTCGACGTGGTGGTCCTCGATCCGACTCCAGACTCTCCCGCCGCGCCCGTTGCGCGCGACCAGGTCGTCGGCGATTTCGACGATCCGGCGGCGTTCCGCGAACTGGCCTCACGAGTTGACGCCCTCACGTTCGAGATCGAACTCGCTGACTCGACGCTCCTCGAAGCGGTCGCCGACGAGTTCGACCTCTCGGTGAACCCCGATCCGGCGACGCTTTCGATGATCGAGGACAAACTCGTCCAGAAGCGCACGCTCCGCGAGGCCGGCGTCCCCGTGCCGCCGTTCCGGCGCGTCGACGACGCCGCCGACCTCCGCGACGCGCTCGCGGAGTTCGGAAGCGTGATGCTGAAGGCTCGGACCGGTGGCTACGACGGCCGCGGGAACGTCCCCGTCACCGACCCCGCCGACGCCGAAGACGCGATGGAGGCCGTGGGCGGCCCCGCGATGGCCGAAACGTTCGTTGATTTCGCGCGGGAACTCTCGGTGATTGCCGTCCAGGGGGAAGCCGAGACCCGAACTTTCCCCGCCGGCGAGAACGTCCACGAAAACGAGATTCTCCGAGAGACGATTCTGCCCGCTCGGACCGACGCCGGCGTGCTCGCACGCGCCGAGGAGGTCGCTCGCGACGTCCTCGAAACGCTCTCGGGCCGCGGGGTGTTCGGCATCGAACTGTTCGAGACCCCCGACGGCGACATCTCGGTCAACGAGATCGCGCCGCGCCCGCACAACTCCGGCCACTGGACTATCGAGGGCGCGCAAACCTCACAGTTCGAACAGCACGTCCGCGCCGTGCTCGGCTGGCCGCTCGGTTCGACCCGACTCCGCTGTCCCACCGTGATGGCGAACGTGCTCGGGACCGTCGAGGAGTCGAAGTCGGCACGGTTGAGTAACGTCGAGGCCGTTCTCCGCGACGAGGACGCCTCGCTTCACTGGTACGGGAAAGACGAGGTGCGCCCGCTTCGCAAGATGGGTCACGTGACGTTGACCGGCGAGGACGAGACGGATGCGAGCGACCTCCTTGCGCACGCGAGGGAAACGCGGGATTCCCTCCGGTTCGAGTGACCGACCGAGTCCCAATGACCGACGACAACCGACTGCACGCCTGACGATCACAATCGCCGACGCGCCCGACGACGACTGACCAAACGCCCGAGAACGATGACTGACTACACGCCCGACGACGACGCTGACGTGACCGTACAGGACCTGATCAAACGCCTCGAAAGCGAGGCCGAATCCGGAGTGGATCCGACGGAGACGCCCGACGTGGGCATCATTATGGGTTCGGACTCGGACCTCGAGACAATGCGCGGCGCGCACGACGCGCTCGTCGAATTAGGCTTCGAGGAACAGACCGACTTTCACGACGGCCCCGACGCTCGATTCAGTTACGAGACTTACGTCGTCTCCGCACACCGCACGCCGGAGTTGATGTACGCCTACGGTGAGACCGCAGCCGACAGAGGGATCGACGTGATCGTCGCCGGTGCGGGCGGGAAGTCCGCCGACCTGCCGAATATGACCGCCTCTATCGCCTATCCGATTCCGGTGATCGGCGTTCCAGTACAGGAGAAATCCGTCGACAGCGTAATCGGAATGCCCACCGGTGCGCCCATCGTCGCCGTCGACGCCGGCAAGTCGTTCAACGCCGCACTGTCGGCGGCGCAGATGCTCGCGCGCGAACACGACGTGTTAGAAACGCGACTCGTCGAGTATCACGAGTCGCTCGTGGGAGCCGTCGCGAGAGATTCGCGGGATCTTCACGACCTCGGCGCGGCTGCGTACGTCGACCATCGCAACGAGGAGTAGTCGCTTGGCACGCCGACCGTCGACCACCGAATGCGTGCGATTTTCTCGCAGGGCGAGCCACCGGAATTGTGCCCGCACAACAGTATAAATCAACGCTTATGGGGGGGCACCGCTAACTGCCGAACGTCAGGAGATTCAGGAATGAGTGAATGGATCGCAATCGGTGCCCTTGGGCTTGTAGCCGTCGGCATCCCGCTTGGGATGATGGCCGTCTCGGCGCTGCTCCGCCCATCGGTGCCTGAACAAGGTAAACGCGCCACCTACGAGAGCGGTGAGGTGCCGACCGGCACGGCACGCGTCCAGTTTAACATCCAGTACTATATGGTCGCGCTGCTGTTCGTCGTGTTCGACGTCGAAACCGTTCTCATCCTGCCGTGGACCGTCATCTACCGGTCCGCGCTGGAGCAGGGGGTCGGACTGACGACGATTCTCGGCCCGATGCTCGTATTCATCGGGGCCCTCGTCGTCGGTCTGGTCTGGGCGTGGCGTAACGGTGCGGTCGAGTGGGTCAAGAGCCCGCTGGCGAACCGCCGAAAGACGGAGAGAAACACATGAGTAGCGAACGAGATAGACCATTCGTCACGGACGACACGCAAGTACAGACCGAGACGCGGGACGCCCGACTGACCGGCGGCGGCGCGGACGACCGGTTCAACTCGAAGCTCCGGGAGGCGTTCGGCTCCTCGCCGTTCATCCTCACCAAGTTCGACCAATTTATGAACTGGGTCCGCGGCTCCTCGATGTTTATGCTGCAGTTCGGAATCGCCTGTTGCAGCATCGAAATGATGCACACCTACTCTGTGAAACACGACCTCGACCGGTTCGCTGCCGGGGTCCCCCGCGCGTCGCCCCGACAGGCCGACGTGATCATCGTCCCCGGGACCATCGTCTCGAAGTTCGCTCCGCGGATGAAGCGGGTCTACGACCAGATGCCCGAACCGAAGTTCGTCGTCGGGATGGGCTCGTGTACGATCTCGGGCGGCCCGTTCCAGGAGGGCTACAACGTCATCAAGGGCGCCGAGGAGGTCATCCCGGTGGACATTCACGTTCCGGGTTGCCCCCCGCGTCCTGAGGCGCTCATCTACGGCGTCGCCAAACTGCAGCAGCGGATCGCCGAAGGCGAGTCAAGTCCGGTGACGGTCAAGCCGTACGAACTCGAACAGTTCGACGACCTCGAACAGGACGAGATCGTCGAGAAACTCGCAGACCAGATCGACGAGGACGATCTGGTGATGCGGTACAACTGGGCTGATTCGCCATGAGTTTGGAGGAACCGACGCCAGACGACGGTGCCGTCGAGACGCTCCCGACTGGTGCCGAAGAGATCGAAGAACTGCTCGGCGACCTCGTGGTCGACACCGAAACGCACGTCAACGCGCCCGGGTTCGTGATCCGGCCGGACGCAGTCCAGGAGACGCTTCGTCGCCTCCGCGATCAGGCCGGGTTCGATCACCTCTCGTGCGTCACCGCCGAAGAGCGTGAGGGCCGCTACGAGTCGATCTATCACCTCACGAGTTTCGACGACCGCCAGCGCGAGGTCAGCGTCATCGTCCCGACGACCAAGGACGACCCCGTGAGCGAGTCGGCCGAACCGGTGTTCCGGACGGCCGACTGGCACGAACGGGAGGCCTACGACCTCGTCGGTATCGACTACGACGATCATCCGGATTTACGGCGGATCCTCCTGCCCGAGACCTGGCAGGGACACCCGCTCTCGCAGAACTACGATCAGGACCGGCCACAGATTGTCACGCTCGACGAGTGGGAGAACCCGCTCGCCGAGGACCACCGCGAGGACGAGGGCGACACGATGTACATCAACATCGGGCCGCACCACCCCGCGACCCACGGCGTTCTCCACGTGAAGACGGTCCTCGACGGCGAGCAGGTCGCAGACGTCGATCCCGACATCGGCTACCTCCACCGCTGTGAGGAACAGATGTGTCAGACGAAGACCTACCGGCACCAGATTATGCCGTATCCCGACCGCTGGGACTACGCTTCTTCCGGACTCCTCAACGAGTGGGCGTACGCCCGCGCGGCCGAGGATCTGAACGACATCGAGGTGCCGGAGTACGCCCAGATCATCCGGACGATGGGCGCGGAACTCTGCCGGATCGCCTCGCATATGCTCGCGGTCGGCACGTTTGCACTCGACGTCTACGGCGACTTCACCGCAATCTTTATGTATGCGATGCGGGACCGCGAGAAGACGCAGAACATCCTCGAAGACCTCACCGGCCAGCGGATGATGTTCAACTACTTCCGGCTGGGTGGGGTCGTCTGGGACCTCCCCGAACCCCGAGACGAGTTCTTCGAGACAGTTCGTGACTTCCTCGACGACCTCCCGCAGGCGCTCGAGGAGTACCACGACCTCATCACCGGCAACGAGATTCTGCAGTCCCGGACCATCGACACGGGCGTCCTCCCACCGGAAGTCGCAAAGTCCTACGGCGCGACGGGCCCGGTCGCCCGCGGATCCGGCATCGACTACGACCTCCGCCGCGACGACCCCTACGGCTACTACGACGAACTCGAGTGGGACGTCATCACCGAGGACGGTTGCGACAACTTCAGCCGTCTGCTGGTTCGGCTCCGCGAGGTCGAGGAGTCGGCGAAGATCATCGAGCAGTGCGCCGATCTGCTGGAGGACTGGCCCGAAGACGAACGGGAGATCCAGTCGAACGTCCCGCGGACGCTCAAGCCCGAAGACGACACGGAGATATACCGTGCCGTCGAGGCCGCGAAGGGCGAACTCGGCATCTACATCCGCGGCGACGGCACCGACAAGCCCGGGCGCTTCAAGATCCGCAGTCCGTGCTTCTCGAACCTCCAGACGCTACCGGAGATGTCTACCGGCGAATACATCCCGGATATGGTCGCCTCCCTCGGCAGCCTCGACATCGTCCTGGGTGAGGTGGATCGCTGATGGTCACGCCGCTGCAATCGCAGGTACTCCTGCCCGAGCGGGTCGCCGGCCTGCTCGGTCTCTCCGGGACGATCGGACAGATCGTTGGTGGCCTCCTCGGCGCGTTCATCATCGCCAACCTCCTGTTGGTCCAGACGGCCGTCGCCGGCCCGTGGGCCAAACGGAAGATCACCGCCGCATTCACCGACCGGATCGCCGTCAACCGTGTCGGTCCGTTTGGGCTGTTCGTGATCGTCGCTGACGCCGTCCGCCTGCTCTCGAAGGAACTCGTGATCCCGGAGGGCGTCGACCGGCCCGCCTACGACCTCGGTCCGCTTCTGGTGCCGTTCTCGGCGCTACTCGGATTCGCGGTGATCCCGATGGGTAACGGCATTCACCTCGCCGACCCGGAGACGGGGCTCGTCTTCGCCTTCGCGGCGTCGTCGATCGCCTCGATTGGCCTGGTGATGATGGGCTACGGCTCGAACAATAAGTACTCCCTGCTGGGCGGTCTGCGCGCGATCGCGTCGAACATCGCCTACGAGATCCCGCTTATCATCACCGCGGCGTCGGTGGTCGTGTTCGCCGGCACGCTGCAGATGAGTGAGATCGTCGCTCTGCAAGCCGAATCGCTTCTGACGATTGCCGGCGTCACGATTCCGCAGTGGTTCGCCTTCGTCAACCCGTTCGCGTTCGTGCTGTTCGTGGTGGCGAACCTCGCAGAGGTCGGACGGAACCCCTTCGACGTCCCGGAGGCCCCGACCGAGATCGTCGCCGGCTTCCAGACCGAGTACTCCTCGGTGTACTTCGTCCTGATCTACCTGGGCGAGTTCATCCACATCTTCCTCGGCGGCGCAATCGCCGCGACGCTGTTCCTCGGCGGCCCGGCCGGGCCGTTCCTTCCGGGCTTCGTGTGGTTTACGATCAAGATCTGGGCGTTCTACCTGTTCACGCAGTGGGCGCGGTCGGCAATCCCGCGTATTCGGATCGACCAGTTCCTCGACATCGGCTGGAAGGGGATGCTCGTGCTCTCCTTCGCGAACCTGGCACTCACGGCCATCATCGTGGGAGTGATAGCATGATTGGTGTACTCAAATCGATGGCAACGACGATGAAACACGCACTGGACGGCGAGACGTTCACGGTCGAGTACCCTGACGTCGCGCCCGAAGTGAGCCCCCGGTTCCGCGGGGTCCACAAGTTCAGCCAGGAGCGGTGTATCTGGTGTCGACAGTGCGAGAACGTCTGTCCCAACGACACGATTCAGATCGTGCAGGACGACAAGCGAAACGGTGAGCAGTACAATCTCCACATCGGGCAGTGCATCTACTGCCGGCTCTGTGAGGAGGTCTGCCCCGTCGATGCGATCCTGCTCACGCAGAACTTCGAGTTCACCGCAGACACGAAGGACGACTTCGTGTACAACAAAGAGCAGTTGAAGAACGTCCCGTGGTACAAGGACATCGACCCGCTCAACTCCCGGGAGCCCGACCGCGACGCGTGGATCGGCGAGGGAGAGGGCGAGGTGGACTACCAGTGAGGTAGGATCCCCCGACGACGGGGCTGACCGGTGAAGTCCACGGCTCGTTCTTGATGTACGCGGACTTCTCGAAATCTTCAAAGGGGTTCCTCAAGGAGACACATACAATGGTTTACGAGACCATCGCGTTCGCGCTGTTCGCCCTTGTGACCGTGGGGTGCAGCCTGGGCGTCGTCCTCGTGCGGGACATTTGGCACTCCGCACTCCTGCTCGGGGGCGCGCTCTTGAGCGTCGCGGTGCACTACGTGATGTTACAGGCCGAATTTCTGGCCGCGATGCAGATCCTCGTCTACGTGGGCGGGGTTCTCATCCTGATCACGTTCGCCGTGATGCTGACGCGCACACAACCGGAGGTGAGTAGCACATGACCACGAAGCCTGAACTGAAACTCGGATCGCACCTACTACCCGGCCTCGCGGCCGCAGCGTTGTTCGTCGTGATGGCCGCGACGTTCCTCTCGGCGTCGTTCCCCGCCCCGCAGGGGTTCGCCCAGGGATCGAACATCACGGCGAGCATCGGGTATGCGATGTTCAACCTCGAACTCGGCGACGTCCCGGGTGAGAGCTTCCTCGCCGCGTTCCTTCTGATCGCCGTCGCGCTGGACGTCGCCCTCGACGGGGCGGTGCACCTCGCACGCCGGAGCGACGAGGAGGACGGAGCACTGCTGACCGACGGCGGGACGAAACTCAAACAGACGCTCTTCGGAGGTGAGGACTGATGGTCCCGCCGGAGTACTATCTGCTCCTCTCGGCCGCCATCTTTTGCATCGGGCTGTTCGGAATCCTCACGCGCCGGAACGCGCTGTTGATTCTGATGTCGGTCGAACTGATGATGAACGCCGCGAACATCAATCTCGTCGCGTTCTCCTACGTCTGGGGGAACGTGACGGGCCAGACGCTCGGGCTGTTCGTGATGGCACTGGCCGCCGCCGAAGTCGCGATCGGTATCGGGATCATCCTGGTGCTGTACCGCAACTTCGACGGCGTCGACGTCACAGAAGCGACGACGATGAGGTGGTAAAATGGTAGGAATACTTGATTTCGCACCCGCGATCGTGTTGTTGCCGTTCGTCTCGTTCCTCGTCGCGCTCTCGGTCGGCGACCACCTACCGAAAGGCGGCGCGCTGGCCGGAATCGCCGCGACGGGCACGTCACTCGTCTTAGCGGCCGCAACGTTCCTGACCGTCTCCAGCGGGCAGACGTACAACGCGACGATCTACACGTGGGCCGAGGGACTCAACGCGGTCGATCTGACCTTCGGCCTCCTGATCGACCCGCTGTCGGCGATGATGCTGCTCATCGTGACACTCATCGCCTTCCTGGTCCACGTCTTCAGTCTCGGGTATATGAACGACGAGGGCGAGATCGGACTGCCGCGGTACTACGCCGGTCTCGGCCTGTTCTCCGCGTCGATGCTCGGGTTCGTCGTGGCGAACAATCTGCTGATGGCGTTTATGTTCTTCGAGCTGGTCGGGCTCTGCTCGTACCTGCTCATCGGCTTCCACTTCCGGGAGCCGGGGCCACCGAGCGCCGCGAAGAAGGCGTTCCTCGTCACGCGGTTCGGGGACTACTTCTTCCTCGTCGGCGTCGTCGCGGTCTTCGCGACGTTCGGTACGGCGGCGTTCGCCGGCGAGAGTTCGTTCCCGGTGCTCGCCGAGGCGGCGCTCCACGGTGAGGCCGCTGCGGTCAACACCTTCGGCTTCGCGCCGCAGACGTGGTTCACCATCGTCGGCCTGCTCATCCTGGGTGGCGTGATCGGCAAGTCCGCGCAGTTCCCGCTGCACACGTGGCTGCCCGACGCGATGGAAGGTCCGACGCCGGTTTCGGCGCTCATCCACGCCGCGACGATGGTCGCCGCCGGGGTCTACCTCGTCGCGCGGATGTACGGGTTCTACGCGCTGTCGCCGAACGCTCTGGCGATTATCGCGTTCGTCGGCGGCTTCACCGCGCTGTTCGCCGCCACAATGGGCGTCGTCAAGCGCGAGATCAAGCAGGTGCTCGCGTACTCGACCATTTCGCAGTACGGCTATATGATGCTCGGCCTCGGTGGCGGCGGCTACGTCGCTGCGACCTTCCACCTGATGACGCACGCCTTTTTCAAGGCGCTGCTCTTCTTGGGTGCGGGGTCGGTCATCATTGCGATGCACCACAACGAGAATATGTGGGATATGGGCGGTCTCAAAGACAAGATGCCCGTGACATACTACACCTTCCTCTCGGGATCGCTCGCGCTCGCGGGCATCGTCCCGTTTGCCGGCTTCTGGTCGAAAGACGAGGTCCTCTACGAGACGCTCATCCACGGCCTCGGCGGCAACCCGATTCTGCTGGGCGCGTACGCGATGGGCCTCCTCGCGGTGTTCTTTACCGGCTTCTACACGTTTCGGATGGTGTTCCTCACGTTCCACGGCAAGCCGCGCTCACAGACCGCGCGGGATCCACACGGCGTTCGCTGGAACGTCAAGGGGCCGCTCGTCGTCCTCGGCGTTCTGGCCGCGACGGCCGGGGTGGTCAATATGGTGCCCGTCGAGAAACTGTTCGGAATCAAGGGTATCGACTTCCTGCACAAGTGGCTCGACGGCGGCTTCGAGTCGCTGACGGCTCACCACTACGGCGAACTGATCCCGTACAGTTCGGCGTACATCGGCAGCGAAGCGGCGACGGTAGCAATCGGTGCCGCGGTCTCGCTCGGCCTCGCGCTGGCAGGAGCCGGCCTCGCACACCGCCTGTACAACGTCCCCGAACCGGTCGAACACACCGACCGGCTCGGGCGCATCAAGACGGTGCTGTACAACAACTACTACCAGGACGAGTACCAGATCTGGCTGGCTAACGGCATCACGCGTCCGGTTTCACGCGCAGCCAACACGTTCGACGGCGGCATCGTCGACGGCGTGGTCAACGGCGTCTCGAGCGTCAGCCTGTTCTCGGGCAGTCGCATTCGCCGCATCCAGACGGGTGTAGTGAGTAACTACGCGGCGTTGCTCACACTCGGCCTGACCGTCCTTCTCGTCGCCTTCGGTCTCCTCGGAGGGTGGTTCATATGATCATTGAAGCGCTCATCGCTGTCACGTTCCTCGCCGCACTGGTCGTGTTCGTCGCCCCCGACGAGTACGCCGGTCGACTCGCGGCGGCACTCAGCGTGCTCCCGGTGCTCGGGAGCCTCTGGATGTGGGCACAGTACGACGCGAGCGGCAACGCCCTCCTGGGCGGATCGATCGCGTTCGAGACGGACCTCGTCTGGTTAACGCTCGGCGGCCTCGACCTGCACTGGTTTGTCGGCGTCGACGGCATCAGTCTCCCGCTGATCGTCCTCACGACGATTCTCTCGACGCTGGCAATTATCAGCGCGTGGACGCCCATCTCTGCGCGACAGTCGCAGTTCTACGGCCTGATGCTGTTTATGGAGGCGAACCTGCTTGGCGTGTTCACCGCGCTCGACTTCTTCGCGTGGTTCGTCTTCTGGGAGGCCGTCCTCGTCCCGATGTACTTCCTCATCGGCATCTGGGGCGGTCCCAACCGGCGCTACGCTGCGATCAAGTTCTTCGTGTATACGAACGTGGCGTCGCTCGTGATGTTCATCGGGTTCATCGCGCTGGTCTTCGGCCTCGGCGACTCGGTATCGTCGACGCGACTTCCGGAGATCGCGCAGGCGCTCCGCGGAGGCGAACTCGGCGGCTTCGCGGGGCTGAGTGCCGGGACGCTGAAGACCGTCGCCTTCGTGGCGACGTTCCTCGGCTTCGCGGTGAAGGTTCCCGTCGCGCCGCTGCACACGTGGCTGCCCGACGCCCACGTCGAGGCCCCGACGCCGGTGTCGGTGATGCTGGCGGGCGTCCTCCTGAAGATGGGAACCTACGCCCTGCTGCGGTTCAACTTCACGATGATGCCCGACGTGGCGACGGCACTCGTCGTCCCCATCGCGGGTATCGCCGTCATCAGCGTCATCTACGGCGCGCTGCTGGCGCTCGCACAGCAGGACCTCAAGCGTATCGTCGCGTACTCGTCGGTTTCGTCGATGGGATACGTGATCCTTGGACTCGTCGCGTACACGACCTACGGGGTCGGCGGCGCGACGTTCCAGATGATCGCACACGGCCTCATCTCGGGACTGATGTTTATGGCGGTCGGCGTCATTTACAACACGACCCACACGCGGATGGTGGGCGATATGTCCGGAATCGCAGACCGGATGCCCATCACCGCCGGCATCTTCGTCGCCGGCGCGTTCGGATATATGGGCCTGCCGCTGATGGCCGGGTTCGCGGGCGAGTTCTTCATCTTCAAGGGCTCGTTCGCCTCCACCGTCCACTCGGCGATGCCGGCGTTCACCGGGGCAGCGATGTTCGGCATCGTGATCGTTGCGGGCTACTTGCTGTTTGCGATGCAGCGGACGCTGTTCGGGCCGTTCAGTTTCGACGGCGAGTACGAAATCACGAACGCACCGATGCAGGACGTCGCGCCGCTCGCGGTCCTCCTGTTGCTCGTGATCGTCCTCGGAGTCGCCCCCAACCTCTTCTTCGGGATGATCCAGGACGCTGTTAATCCGATCCTGACGGGAGGTGGGCTGTGATGTCCGCCTTCCTGCAGTCCGCGGAGGCCAGCACCCCGATGTGGTCGGCGCTCGCGCCGGCACTCATCCTCGCGCTGACGGGGCTCGTGCTTCTCGGGATCGACACGGTGTGGAGCGAGGACCCGAACAATACGGTTCTGGCCGGCACCGCTACCGGCGGTTCCCTACTGGCGTTTGCGGTCACGACCTGGTTCCTCGTCGCCGGGACGGGACAGCCGCGAACCGGCGGCGCAATCTCGCTGTACGGCAGTTCGCTCGTCGTCGACGGGATGAGTTTGTTCTTCACGCTCATCACTACGGTCGTCACGGCGATGGTGGCCGTCGCCGCCTACGACTACCTCGACGGACACGAGCACCGCGCGGAGTTCTACTCGATGGTGCTGTTTGCGGCGACCGGGATGGCGGCGATGGCGATGGCGAACTCCCTGGCGACGGCGTTCGTCAGCCTGGAACTCGCCTCGCTTCCGTCGTACGCGCTCGTCGCGTATCTCCGGGAGAACCGCGGCAGCGTCGAAGCGGGACTGAAGTACCTGCTGATCGGGTCGGTGTCCTCGGCGGTGTTCGTCTTCGGTATCAGCCTCATTTACGCCGCGTCCGGTTCGCTCATCTTCGCCGACGTCGCGTCGGCGCTCGGGGCCGGCGTCTCCGGGATGACCGGCGTCGTCGGACTCGGCGTGCTGATGATCGTCGGCGGAATGGCGTTCAAAACGGCCTCCGTGCCGTTCCACTTCTGGGCGCCAGAGGCGTACGAGGGCGCGCCGGCACCGATCTCGGCGTTCCTCTCCTCGGCATCGAAGGCGGCGGGCTTCGCACTCGCGTTCCGCGTCTTCGTTGAGGCGTTCCCGCTCGGGGCGATCCCGGCGGGCGTCGACTGGGTGCTCGCATTCCAGGTGCTGGCCGTCGTCACGATGACGCTCGGTAACTTCGCGGCCGCGACCCAGGAGAACGTCAAGCGGATGCTCGCGTACTCCTCGATCGGTCACGCTGGCTACGCGCTGATCGGCCTCGCGGCACTGGCCGCCGGCGGCCCCAACGGGGATGTACTCGGTGCGTCGATGGCGCACCTGCTCGTCTACGGCTTTATGAACACAGGCGCGTTCCTCTTCATCGCACTGGTCGAACACTGGGGCGTCGGTCGGACGTTCGAGGACTACAACGGCCTCGCGTCGGCCGCACCCGTCGCCGCGGTAGCGATGACGGTGTTTATGTTCAGCCTCGCGGGGCTCCCGCCGTTCGGTGGGTTCCTCTCGAAGTACGCCCTGTTCTACTCGGCCATCGAGGCCGGGTTCTGGTGGCTCGCCGCCGTCGGCGCGGTCAACAGCGCGCTGTCGCTGTTCTACTACAGTCGCGTCGTAAAGGCGATGTGGATCGAAGAACCCAGCGGGAACTTCGAGATACAGAGTCGACCGGTCGGCCTCTATGCGGCGGTGCTCTTCGCCGGAGTGGGGACGATGCTCCTGCTCCCCGCTTTCGGTCCGGTCATCGAGACGGCTCAGACCGTCGCTGCGGCGCTGTTCTAACGCTCTCTCGGCGTTTTGTTTTCGTGGAGTGAATCTCGATCCGTTTGCGTCGGCAACAGCAGTTTCCCAAAAGAGTGTTAACAATTCCGTGTATGCGCCCGCGAACACGAAGCGAAGCCGCCCGTTCGTCGTCGCCGCGACGCTCCTCTGGTCTCTCACGCTCGGGAGTCTCGAAGCGCGGTTGTCGTGGGAGCCCATCGTCGGCGTCGGCGAGGCCGTTCCGACGATTCTCAACGAGCGT
Source organism: Halobellus sp. (assembly GCF_042218505.1). NCBI lineage: Archaea > Methanobacteriati > Methanobacteriota > Halobacteria > Halobacteriales > Haloferacaceae > Halobellus > Halobellus sp. Next base: position 1,086 of record NZ_JBDGQZ010000059.1, on the reverse strand, counting down.
GTATCGAAACGAGCCACTGATGAGCCAACCGCCACACGCCGTCGCTGAGGCGGTCTGCAGTTGATCAGTGTTCACAGGCGTCGATCAATCGGCCTCACTCTCCGCTCAGGGGAAAGAATCGGATACTGCCGTGAAGACGGAGAGGAGCCCGACACGAAGGCCGAAGTACCCGAGCACACCCAAGAATCCAGCAAACGAGAGCGCCGCGATTCTGAACTGCAGCACACTCGCCTCGCCGAGTCGCTCGACGAGGAGAGCCGTCGCGACGCCACCCACGACGACCATCACGAGGACGACTCCGATCGCCTGTCTCGCCGCCGGCCTATGTCGGTCATCCATCAACAGCCAGACCATTGGTGTGAGGGCCGCTATCGAATAGAAGATCGTCGGAAGCCAGGACACGCCTGGATGAGTGGACGCTGACGTATTGAGCTACCCACGGCTAAAGCCGCGGGATTCAGCGTGGACTCCCGTTCTGGCCGAAGTCTCGGCAGGTGATTCATACTCACCGTTCACGTTCAGCGTCCCGCTGTTCAAGCGCACGCCCAAGGGTGCGCCTTCGTCGCCCCCAGTTTGGTTGCGACGAAGATACCGTAGGCCGATATTCTTCGCAGCGTTGTAGTCCGCGTGGTTCTCGTAGCCGCATTTCAGACACTCGAACGACTCACTCTCCCGGTTGTCTGGATGGGTAAACCCACAGTGCGAACACCGACGCGACGTGTTCTCGGGGTCAACTTGCTCCACCGTGATACCGTACTCTGCGGCTTTGTACTCAACATAGTCGTACAGGCGGTTGAACGCCCACTTGTGGCCCCACGACGCACCAGTACGGTCCCGGATATCGGTCAAGTCTTCGAACGCTATTACCGAACACTCGTGGTGACAGGCTTCTGTGACAAGTTCGTTCGCTATCCGGTGAAGCGTTAGTTTGAACCGGCCTTCTTCTCTGCGTCCGACTGCCTGCATATTCTCGTGTGCCCACCGCGTCCCGCACTCTTGCAGGTCGCCACGCCGCTTCTCGTATTCACGCTGCCAGTGGTCGAACTCGTCGCCCGTCCAGAACGTGCCTGTTGAGGTGACAGCGAG
>NZ_JBDGQZ010000060.1:0-21507 GCF_042218505.1 Halobellus sp. | reverse complement strand
GAGGAAGCCATCGAGCGTGACGGGATCGGTTTTATGCTCGCGCCGGTGTTTCACCCCGCGATGAAGGCCGTCATCGGGCCGCGAAAGGAACTCCGAATGCGGACGATCTTCAACGTGCTCGGTCCCCTGACCAACCCCGCCGGCGCGGACGCACAGGTCGTCGGCGTGTACGATCCGGACCTCGTCCCGGTGCTCGCGCGGTCGCTCTCGCATCTCGCCGTCGACCGGGCGCTCGTGGTTCACGGCTCCGGGATGGACGAGATCGCGCTCCACGACGAGACGCGGGTGGCGGAAGTCGACGGCGACGCAATAGAGGAGTACACGATCTCGCCCGAAGAGATCGGCCTCGACTCGGCCCCTATCGAGACTGTCGCCGGGGGCTCACCCGGAGAGAACGCCACGGATCTCCGCGGGATCGTAACGGGTGAGGTCACCGGCCCGAAGCGGGACATCATCCTTGCAAACGCCGGCGCGGCGATCTACGTCGCTGACCTCGCTGACAGCATCGAGGACGGCGTCGAGGCGGCCGCAACCGCTATCGACGACGGCGACGCGGCGACGACGTTCGAGGCACTCTGTGAACCGCTCGACGCTGCCGCGGAGCGCTGACAGATGGTTAGAGCGAAGATCTGTGGTGTGACGAACGAGACGGACCTCGAGGTTGTCGAACGCGCCGGGGCGGACGCCGTGGGCATCATCGCGAACGTGTCTGTCGACACCCCACGGGAGGTGTCGGTCGAGAAGGCGGTCCGACTCGTCGAGGCCGCACCGCCGTTTCTCACAGCGACGCTCGTGACGATGCCAGAGACGCCCGACAGGGCGATTGCGCTTGGCGAGCGCGTCAATCCGGACGTACTCCAAGTTCACAGTGGCTTCGGACCCGACGCGTTCGCCGGGATCCGGGAATCTATTCGCGGGAGCGTGGTGGCGGTGGTCGACGCCGAGGCCCCCGAGCGTGCTCGCGAGGTCGCACCGACGGTCGACGGCGTGCTCGTCGACTCCGTCGACAGCGACGGCGCGGGCGGCACCGGCGAAACCCACGACTGGGCGGCGACTGCCGAAGTGGCATCGACGCTCGACGCGCCGGTGATCCTGGCCGGCGGCCTCGACCCTGGAAACGTTGCCGAAGCAGTCAGGACTGTCCGGCCGTTCGCCGTCGACGTCGCGAGCGGCGTCGAAGTGAGCGGCGGAAGCAAAGATCCGGAAGCCGTTCGCACGTTCGTCCAGTACGCGAAACGTGCTTCCGAGCGAGGTGCTGACGCCGACGAGTCCACCGGTCTGGAGGGGGTGTCCTCGTGACCACCGACGGGCACGCGTCGTCGACGGAGACGACTGAAAGGGCGCTGTCACAGTCCCGGGAGTCGTTCGTCGAGGACGTCGAGTCGGCGACCGCCGAGGCTGACGGACCGATCGTCGCCCACGTGACGGCTGAACTCCCGGAGACGACGCCGCTCACAGCCTACGCCGCGCTCGCCGATCGGAGCGACTACGGCTTCCTGCTGGAGAGCGCCGAGAAGACGCCGTCGAGCGACCCGGCGGGTGCGTTCGCGCCGGATCACGCCACGGCCGACCGTCACGCCCGGTACTCCTTCGTCGGCTACGACCCGGACGCCGTCGTGACAGTCGACCCCGACGGCACGACCGTCGAACGACTCGGGGGGCGGGCGGCCGAGTTCGTCGAGGCCGGCGTCGATGGCGACGACACCGAGGCCGGTCGGGACGGGACAGACGACGGACCCGACGTCCTCGACCGACTCCGCGCGGTCTTCCCCGACCTCCCGCGCGTCGGCTTCCCCGACGACGACCGCCAGCAACTCCGCGGCGGACTCGTCGGATTTCTGGGGTACGAGGCCGTTTACGACCTCTGGCTCTCGGAGGTCGGCGTCAAGCGTCCCGAGAGCGACACGCCCGACGCGCAGTTCGTCCTCACGACCAAGACGCTCTCGTTCGATCACGCCGAGGCGTCGGTCTCGCTGATTCTCACCCCCGTCGTCACGCCCGACGACGACCACGGGGCCGTCTACGACGACCTCGCGGCGGAGGCCGAAGCGGTCACTGAGACGCTCGCCGAAGCCGACGCGCCAGAGACGGGCGGCTTCGTCAAAAGCGGCGAATCCGCCGGTTCGAAGCCGGAGTACGAGGCCGCGGTTCGGCAGACCAAAGAACACGTTCTCGATGGCGACATCTACCAGGGGGTCATCTCGCGGGTCCGCGAACTCCGCGGAGCGGTGGATCCGCTCGGCCTCTACGAGGCGCTCCGAGAGATCAACCCCTCGCCGTATATGTACGTCCTCCGCCACGACGACCGTCACGTCGTCGGTGCGAGTCCCGAAACGTTGGTCTCGGTCCGCGCTGACCGCGTGGTCTCGAATCCCATCGCAGGGACGTGTCCGCGCGGGACGAGTCCAGTCGAGGATCGACGGCTCGCCGGCGAGATGCTCGCGGACGGGAAAGAGCGCGCTGAACACACGATGCTCGTCGACCTTGCTCGCAACGACGTCCGGCGCGTCTCCGACCCCGGGAGCATCCGCGTGGAGGAGTTTATGAACGTCCTGAAATACAGCCACGTCCAGCACATCGAATCGACCGTTACCGGCACGCTCGCGGGTTCAGAAAGCCGGAACGGCGAGTATCCGAACGGCGCTGACGCATTCGATGCGACGCGGGCGACGTTCCCGGCGGGCACGCTGACCGGCGCGCCGAAAGTCCGCGCGATGGAGATCATCGACGAACTCGAACGAACGCCGCGCGGCGTCTACGGCGGCGGCGTGGGCTACTACTCGTGGTCCGGCGACGCCGACTTTGCAATCGTCATCAGGACGGCGACGGTCGACAAACGCGGCGACGAGGACGTCATCTCCGTGCGTGCCGGCGCGGGTCTCGTCGCAGACAGCGATCCGGCGGCGGAGTACGAAGAGACCGAACAGAAGATGGGCGGCGTGCTCGCTGCCGTCGAAAAGATCGAGTGCGAGGAAACGGATTCCGACGCGCCGGCGAGTTCGGCGGGCGAGGAGGTGATCCGATGACGGTTCGTCTGCTGGTCCTCGACAACTTCGACTCGTTCACTTACAACCTGGTGGAGTACCTCTCCGAGCAGCGCGTCGGCGGCCAGCCGGTTGAGGTGACCGTCCGAAAGAACACGGCCTCGCTCGAAGAACTCCGCAAGATCGGCCCTGATGCGATCGTGGTCAGTCCCGGACCGGGTCACCCGAAACACGAACGAGACGTCGGCGTCACTAACGACGTGTTGAGGTCCCTGTCACAGACGGTTCCGACGCTGGGCGTCTGTCTCGGCCTCGAAGCCGCCGTCTACGCGTACGGCGGAGAGATCGGTCACGCGCCGGAGCCGATCCACGGCAAAGCGTTCCCGGTCGATCACGACGGTTGCGGGGTCTTTACTGGCTTGGACCAGGGCTTCCAGGGCGGTCGGTACCATTCGCTCATTGCGACGAGCGTCCCCGACGAGTTCGAGGTGTCGGCGACGACGGCACATACGAGCGGCGGCGGCGACGAGACAACCAATCTGGTGATGGGGATCCGCCACCGGGAGTATCCGATCGAAGCCGTGCAGTTCCACCCCGAGTCGGTGCTCACGGGCGTCGGGCACGAGATCGTTCGGAACTTCATCGAGGAATGCGTCCTCGAGACGCCGACGGACGGGCCGACTGAGCCTACAGCGGACTGAAGCCGAAGAACGAGAGCAAGAGCAGCGCGCCGACGATCACCGCAGCGATCGTGACAAGTCGCCACGCGATTTTCAGCGCGATCCGGCCAACGATGACGACGATTCCGACACCCACGATGACGGCGAGCGCCTGCCCCAGCGGTTGCGAGAGCAGGCCGCCCAGTTGCAGGAGTGCGAGCGTCGAACTGATCAGCACTGGTACAGACATACCGGATACATTCCCGGATGAGAGAATAAGTCTGTGGGGGCGGCGGAGACGACAAATCGCCCGGCTGAGCGGGGGTTCGAGAGTATGTCTCTGATCTGATTTTTTGAGTCAATCGCGCGGTCGGTCGCGGAACCTCGCCACCTAGCTATCCGTGACCCCCGTTGGCCGAGAGTGGGGATATACTGTATCAAGGCCCCCTCAGTTCGGTTGGATATCGGAAGACAGCGACGGTACTCGAAGAGAAATTTTCACTTTCACTCCGGTCTACCAACCTTGATAACTCACTGGGACGAACAGGGGTCCGTCACGTCTAATGCGTGTCACGGGGGGTCGCGCATAAGGTGCAAAAATTGATACTTATTCGCCTCTTCGGATACCGAAGCCTTAACCGATCCGCCACACTCAAATCCATCGTTACAAATGACCGGAACTGAGCCAGTCAGCCGACACGAGATTGCCCGGTGCATCGTCACAGGGCAGGAGGAAGCGTAGATGAGCAACACACCCGAGAGCGTAACCGATCTGGAACTCCCCGTCAAGCGGACCGACGGTGAGACGCTCGAAGAACGTCTTACTGCGAACGCCTACCACAACATTCTGCCGGCGCGATATCTCCGGAAGGACGCCGAGGGGAACCCGATGGAGTCCCAAGAGGAACTGTTCCCGCGCGTGGCGAAGAACGTCGCCCTCGCGGAGGCCGTCTACGAGGCTGCGGAGCGAGGGACCGACATCACTGTTACGCCCGAGCAACTCAAGCCTGACCACCCGCGTCGGGACGAACTCGCCGCAGAAGTCTTCGGCAAGGGCGTCACCGCCGACGCCGACGCCGAGACGACGCTGTCGGTCTACAACGTCAACAAGTTCGCCTACGACACCGTTGTCCCCGAACTCCCCGCGGAGATCCGCGAGCCCGTCGTCGAACGGCGCGAGGAGTTCGAATCACTGATGGACTCGCTGTCGTTTATGCCGAACTCGCCCACGCTGATGAACGCTGGCGACGAGCTCCAGCAGTTGTCGGCCTGTTTCGTCGATTCGCCGGAGGACGATATTGACGACATCCACCAGACCGCCAAGGAGGCCGCTCAGGTCTTCCAGTCCGGCGGCGGTATGGGCTACGCCTTCTGGCGGCTCCGACCCTACGGCGACCCCGTCGGGTCGACCGGCGGGATCGCCTCCGGGCCGATCACGTTTATGCGGACTTACGATCAGTTGTGTGAGACGATTGCGCAGGGCGGCGCGCGCCGCGGCGCACAGATGGCCGTGATGCGAGTCAGTCATCCCGACGTTATCCAGTTCATCCACTCGAAGAACAAGGACGTCTCGCTGGCGCATACCCTGCGGCTGAACGACCCCGATGACTTCACGCACAACTCGTTCAAAGACGCCCTCGAAGAAGCGCGCGAACTCATCGACGAGGAGGGGCGCGTCCCCAAGTACCTCCGGAACGCTGTCGAGGGACACCTCTCGAATTTCAACATCTCCGTCGGCATCACGGACGAGTTTATGAACGCGCTGTTCGAGGGCGAGGAGTTCACGTTCACCAACCCCCGAACCGAGGAACCGCACATCGCGACGCCCGAGACCAAAGAACTCTACGAGATGTTCGGCCTCGGCGAGCACGTCGAAGTGGGTGAGGAGCTCTCCGTTCCCGCAGCGAAACTGTGGGATCATATGGTCGACGGCGCCCACGAGAACGGCGAACCCGGCGTCATCTACCTCGAGCGCGTCAACAAACTGCACTCGTTCGACATCGAGGAACACCCCGATCATCAGATCCTCGCAACGAATCCCTGCGGTGAGCAGCCACTGGAGGAGTACGAGGCCTGTAACCTCGGCCACATCAACCTCTCGACGCTGGTCGATGCCGGCGCCCCCGACTGGCGTGTCTGGTACGACACCCACGGCGACGAGTACGACACGTTCGACGACGCCGTCGACGCCTTCCTCGCGGAGGCGATCGACTGGGAGGAGTTCGATTACCGCATCGACCGCGGAACGCGGTTCCTCGAAGACGTCGTCACGATGTCGGACTTCCCGGTGTCCGAAATCGAAGAGAAAGTCCGGAATATGCGGAAGATCGGACTCGGTGTGATGGGCCTGGCCCAGTTGTACATTCAGTTGGGCATCCAGTACGGCACCGAAGCAGGCAACGAGGTTGCCCGGCAGGTGATGACCCACATCAACCACGAGTCCAAGCGGACGAGCCACGAACTCGCACAGACCCGCGGGTCGTTCAACGAATGGGCGGAGTCGAAGTACGCGAACCCGACCGAGTACGCGGAGTGGTTCGAGCACTACGTCGGCCTCAACGCCGACGAGTGGGAAGACGGCTTCCCGATCCGGAACCACAACACGACGACGGTCGCGCCGACCGGCACGACGTCGATGGTCGGCAACACCACCGGCGGAATCGAACCGATCTACAACGTCGCCTATTACAAGAACGTCTCCGACGACGTCCAGGGCGACGAGATGCTCGTCGAGTTCGACGACTACTTCCTCCGGACGCTGGAAGCCAACGACATCGACGTCGATGCGGTGAAGAAAGAGGCTCAAGAGCAGATGGCCGAAAACGAGTTCGACGGCGTCTCCTCGCTTTCGACAGTTCCGGACGCGATTTCGGAACTGTTCGTCGTCACCGGCGACCTCTCGGGCAAACAGCACGCCGCAGTGCAGTGTGCGACCCAGGAAGGCGTCGACTCCGCCATCTCGAAGACCTGTAACTTTCCGAACTCCGCGAGTAAGGAGGATATGGACGAGGTGTACCGGTATATCTACCGCAACGGCGGGAAGGGCGTGACCGTCTATCGCGACGGCACGCGCTCGAAGCAGGTGCTCACGACGCGCGCACAGAATACCGAGTTCGCCGACGAGAGCGAAGCCGCAGAAGCGCTCATCGAGCAGATCGAGGAGGTCTTCGGCGGCCTCGAGGGCTTCCTCGAGAACGACGACGTCCGGGCTGCCATCGACGCCGAGGTGGATCGACTCCTCTCGGCGACCGACGGCGAGACGGACCTCGGCAAGAAGCGCCCGCGGCCGGACGTGCTCCACGGCGTGACCCAGCGTATCGACACGGGCTACGGCAAGTTGTACGTCAACATCAACGAGGACGACCGCGGTCAGCCGTTCGAACTCTTCGCCAACATCGGCAACTCCGGCGGCTTCACCGCCTCGTTCACCGAGGCGCTGGCGAAGACCATCTCGACGGCGCTACGCTCCGGCGTGGATCCCGAAGAGATCGCGAGCGAACTCCAGGGCATCCGGAGTCCGAAAGTCGCCTGGGATAAGGGCGAACAGATCAACTCCATCCCGGACGCGATCGGGACAGCGATGCGTCGGTATCTCGATGGAGAGATCGATAAGGGCTACCCGCAGCAGCAGAACCTGACTGAACTCTCCGAGGAGAGTTCGAGCGACGACCGCACCGTGCCCGGTCGAGAGACCGACGGTGGGGCCACTGTAGACGTCGACGATGTCGACGTCGGCGAGAGCGCGGACCTCCAGAATGCGCCGAGCGTGGGCGGCGACGACGCGACCGACGACCTGCTCGCTGCCGGCGAGAGCCCCGAGTGCCCCGAGTGCGGTAGTATGTCGCTGTACTTCTCTGAAGGCTGCAAGACCTGCGAGTCCTGCGGCTGGTCCGAGTGCTGAGTCGACCGTAGGACCCCTGGTCGGGGCCGTATCCGACCATAGCGGTCGAACGCGAACTTTCTTGCCGGTTGAGGCCATTCCTCGAACCGTGACCCATCTGGGCGGTTCATCGACCGAGCACAAAGACCGCGGCGTCGAGTCGCCACCGGGCAGACCCTGCCCGGTCTGTGAGCGGTCGATGGCCCGTCGACACTGCAAGTACGTCTGTCCAGAGCACGGCGTCGTCTACGACTGTAGCGACACATTTTGGTGATTTGACATTTTATCTACGGGATGATAGAAAGCAGGTATATGACTCTGGCGGCCGATCGCTCGACGGAGCGTTGGCTCTATGTCACGTCGGCACGAAGCGTTATATGAATTCAGTCCCTACATCAGATGACAGATGCGTGGCCGGACGGAATCGCGACGAGACGCCCTGAACCGTAATACGTAACGATGGTCGAACAAGAACAGATCCGACGGAGCAAGGCGATCCAGCGGCAGACTGGAAAGACCTTCCACTTAGCGACGCGAGTCCTCCCCGAGCGGGTCCGGCACGCGACGTACGTGCTGTACGCCTTTTTCCGACTCGCTGACGAAGTCGTCGACGCCGCCGACACCGCGCCGCCACCAGAGCAACGACGGCGGCTCGAGGAACTCCGTCTGCAGGCGCTCGGTGAGGAGAACACAGATGACCCCGTTCTCGCAGCATTCGCCGAGTTGGTCGGGGAGTACGACATCGCCGAGTCGGACGTGAACGTCTTCATCGACGCGATGGCCTCCGACATCGACACCGAGCGCTACGTGACCTACGAGGAGTTGGAGGCGTATATGGACGGCTCTGCGGCCGCCGTCGGGCGGATGATGACCGAGATTATGGAACCCGAGCAGCCCGACACCGCGCTCCCTCACGCGACGGCACTCGGTGAGGCGTTCCAGTTGTCGAACTTCCTTCGTGACGTCCGCGAGGACGTCGTCGAGCGCGACCGCATCTACCTGCCGCAGGAGACGCTCCGCGAACATAGCGTCACCGAAGAGCAGGTGTTGAACTTCGAGTACGACGAGAACTTCCGCGCAGCGATGCAGGCGGAACTGGAACGCGCGGAGTCCCTGTATCGGCAGGGCGTCGCCGGCATCGACTATCTCCCGGAGGACTGCCAGTTCGCCGTCCTGCTGGCGTCGGTCCTCTACGCTGATCACCACCGGGAGATCCGCCGCCGCGATTGCGACGTGCTTTCCGTAACGCCGTCACTATCGACGCCACGGAAACTCTACCTCCTTGCGAAGACCCGGCTGTTCTGGGCGCTCGAACGCGACCCCGTCGCCGTGTTCCGCCGGGTCAGCGTCGTCCCGTACCCCGAAGACGGCGACCGAGCGCAGGATCCGGGGCACTCGGGACCGTCGAGGGGTCGCTCGCTGGGAGCGGTCCGACGGATGGGCCGCGTTTCGGGGTGGCTTCGAAGTTTTACCGGAAGCGAGTGAGGAATCGTTCTGTCGCCGGCGTATCGAACCGGTCCGTCCGGAGGAGTCCGATACCGAACAGCGTCGCGAATGCGGCCGGGATCCAGTTACCGAACCACGCGTTGATCCCGCCCCAGAGGATGATGAAAGAAACGAGGTCGTCGAGGAGGAACTCACAGCGGTCGAGGCGGCGCACGAGCGCCTGGCGGTCGTATCCCCAGTCCAGCGCGACGACAGCAACGGTCGCCGAGACGATCCAGCCCGCGTAGTTCGAGAGCGGGACGTCGTAGAACGCACCGCCACCGGGGTACACCCAGAACCCCAGTGCGACGGCCCCGGGATCGAGGACGAGGTCCATCGTCAGCACGGCGGCGATCACGGCAGCCAGCCGGACCCCTGTGCGGACGGCGCGTTCCCCCAAGAGAAGCAGACAGAGCAGATACGAGTTCATCACCAGCGGGATAAAGAAAATCGGGAGGCCCAGCGGGACGCCCGCGAGAATCGGCCCGAGGTCCACGCCGTAGTAGAACTCGCCGTACGGAACGCCGGTGTGGACGCCCAGGTACTCGATGCCGTATGCGTACAGGGTCAGCGCGCCGACGCCCGCGGCGGCCCGCCGGCCAGTGATCGGGAGGACGCCTACGATGAGCGGTGAGCGCATCACGGCGGTCCCGAGGAGAATCAACAGCCCGTTGAACGCCAGCGGCTCAGGGAGGAGGCCCTCGGCACTCGCAAGAAGGAGGACGATCCCGTTCAGCGGGAAGAACACCGAGATCGTGAAGCGGTTCTCTCGCACGAGTCGCTCCAGGCGCGCCTCCCATTCCTCTCGTGTTCGCGGGAGGGTTGCAAGCATCGATCGACCCACGGTCGATCCGCCTGAGTCCCCCTCAGGCATAGACGAGCCTCCAGAGCGCACCGAGCGTCAGGAGCGTGCCGACGGCGGTGTTGAGCGCCGGATACCACCAGTACGCGCGGCTCACGTCGACACCGGCGAAGCGGATCGCGAAGACGAGGACCGGGTACGCCACGAGAACTGCGCCGAGCCGATAGTCCACCAGGCCGAAGACCGCCGCCGCCGCGAGCCAACAAGCGAGACAGTAGACAAGCGTTCGCCGCTCGCCCAGGAACGTCGCTGTCGTGCGGATGCCGGCCTCGCGATCGGGTTCGATGTCGGGAATCGCCGAGAACGTGTGCATCCCCATCGCCCAGAGCCACGCGCCAGCGAGCGCGGCAAGCGGCGGATGGGCTCCGGCCACCGCTGCGTATGCGGCTGCGCCCGGGAGGACGTACAGTCCGTTCGAGAGCGAATCCAGGAGCGGCGTCGTTTTGAAGCGGAGAGGCGGCGCCGAGTACTGAAACCCGAGCAGAAAGAACCCCGCGAGATACGGCCACGCGAGTCGCGGCGTCGCGGCGAACGTCAGCGCGCCAGCGAGCGTCGTTACCGCGACGACGGCGGCCACGGTCGGATCGCCCTGCCACCGCGCCTCCTTCGATTCTTTCTTCGGGTTTTCGGTGTCGACGTCGGCGTCGAAAACGTCGTTGACGCCGTAGAGAAACACGTTTGCCGGAAGGAGGAAGTACGCGAACAGCCCGAGCGTCAGCGGCGAGAACAGTCCGCTCCTCGATTCGACTCCGAACGCGACGCCGACGACGACCGGCCCGGCCAGATAGAGCCAGAAGCGCGGCCGCGACAGCGTGAGTAGATAGCGGAGTCGCCCCAACATCGACACGGCTCAGTTAGCCTGTGTAGCCATCGATTCGGCGGTGAGTTCCCCGCTGATCAAACACATCGGCACGCCGATGCCGGGCGTGGTGAACGCGCCGGTGAAGTAGAGGCCGTCGACGGCCGACGACCGGTTCGGCGGGCGGAACAACGCGGTCTGTCGCAGCGTGTGTGCAAGGCCGAGTGCGGTGCCTTTCGTAGAGTTGTATCGCTCGGCGAAGTCCGAGATGCAGAACGACTCCTCGACGACGATCCGATCCCGAAGTTCGACGCCCGTGTTTTCGGCGATGTCGTCTAAGACGAGGGACCGGAACGTCTCGCGGAGTTCGGGGGTGTCTTCGAGGCCGGCGGCGATGGGCACGAGGGCGAACAGGTTCGAGTGCCCGTCGGGCGCGACGCTGTCGTCGGTTTCGGAGGGGACACAGAGGTAGTACGCCGGATTCTCGGGCCACTCGGGATCTTCGAAGATCCGCTGGAAGTGCTCGTCCCAGTCCGTGGGCAAGACGAGCGTGTGGTGCTCCAGCGGGTCGACGTCGCCTTCGACGCCCAGGTAGAGCAGGTAGGCCGACGGCGCGTACGTCCTGGACTCCCAGTAGTCGGCGTCGTACTGGCGCTTCTTTTCGTCGAGCAGTTCCATCTCGGTGTGTCGGTAATCGGCGTCGCTGACGACGTAGTCGGGGAACCACTCGCGACCGTCCTCCGTCCGGACGGCGAAGGCTCCTTCGCGGCCCTTGATCTCTGAGACCGGGGCCTCGGTCCGGAAATCGACGCCGAGTTCCTCACCGAGTTCGACGATGCCGTCGACGACGCCCCCGAGTCCGTTTTCGGGGTAGTACACGCCCATATTGAAATCGACGTGGCTCATCAGGTTGTAGAGCGCCGGCGTGTTGTTCGGCGCACCGCCCAAGAAGACAAGCGTGTACTGCATTATCTGTTGGAGTTTCGGATGCTCGAAGTACTGCTCGACGTGATCCTGCATCGAACCGATGAGCGAGAGCCCACGGGCGTTCTTCGCAACGTCCCAGTCGAGGAAATCCGACACCGACGAGCGGTTCTGGTAGACGAAGTGCTCCATTCCGACCTCGTAGTTCTTCTTGGATTTCTCCAGGTACCGATCGAACTGCTCGCCCGCGCCGGGTTCGTAGGACTCGAACACCTCGCGGTTCTGTTCGAGGTCGGGGACCATATCGACGCGGTCGCCGTCCTTGAAGAATATTCGGTAGTGCGGGTCCAGCCGCGTCAGGTCGTAGTAGTCCGCGGGGTCGTGACCGAAGTTCTCGAAGAACCGCTCGAAGACATCGGGCATCAGATACCACGACGGACCCATATCGAACTGGAAGCCGTCGACCTCCAGCCGACTCGCGCGACCGCCCAACTGCTCGTTCTTCTCCAGAAGCGTCACGTCAGCCCCAGCGTCGGCCACGTAACACGCTGTCGAGAGACCGCCGAAACCGCCGCCGATCACAACGACGTCCGCGCCGGCGAGCGAATCCAGATCCGGGGGAGTCTTCATATACAGACGGAGGAGCGTGATACTCATAAATCGACTGACTGAGGGGGTCAAGTAGACAACCATTTTTCAGGTCGCACTCGATCGGGCGGGGCCCGTGCTGCGGGTGCAACCGGCGAGAATCTTTACCCGGTTTCGGCCCGAGGCCTCTGTATGGAACTGACAAACGCGACAGTGGTCGTAACGGGAGCAAGCCGTGGTATCGGCCGGTCACTGATGCGGGCGTTCGCCGCCCAGGGTGCGACAGTCGTCGGCTGTGCACGGGACGTCGACGGATTGGACGACGCCGTCGCGGCGGCGCGAACCGATGGCGAGGCCGCCGAGGGCGACACCGCGGTCGAGGGCGTCCGTGCCGACGTCCGCGACGCGAGCGAAGTCGAGATGGTGATGGACGTCGCCGCCGGCGTCGGTGCCAGCGATACGATCGAGGTCGTCGTCGCTAACGCCGGCGTCAAGCGGAGTGAATCGGGGAATGCACCGATTCAGTCGGAGTCTTACGATTGCTTCGACGAGACGATGGCGATCAACTTCCGCGGCGTCTTCGCCACGGTGAAGGAGGCGGCCGGTCGGATGCCCGACGACGGCCGCGTGCTCGTTCCGTCCGGGTCAATCGCCGTTGACGCCGAAGCAGGGATGGGCGCGTACGCGGTATCGAAGGCGGCCGCCGAAGCACTGGTCCGACAGTTCGCTGTCGATGCCCCGCAGACCGCAGCAGTGGTCGATCCGGGACTGGTCGACACTGATCTCAGTGGTGCGGGTGGCCGCGCGCCCGAAGACGTGGCACCACTGTTCGTCTGGGCCGCCACCGAGGCCGGTAGCGACGAAATCGACGGTGAGCGGGTCGATCTGCGCCGCTGGAAGATGGCGACCCGCTCTCGATAGCCACGCTCTCGGTTTGCGTACCCGAGCGCGACGATCCGCGGTCAGCGCTCCGATAAGTTTATTAAAACGAATAGTCGTATTATCAATGTGGGCGTTATTAACGAAAACAGGGACATTCACACTCTGCGCCGGATGTCCAAGGCCGGACTCCTCGCGACCCTGGTATTAGGCTTGCTGTCGGTCATCACGCTCGTCAACGGGACGACAAGCGCCGTGAAACTCGTCGGTATCTCGTGGGTCGCGTTCCTGGCAATGGCGCTAGGTGCCCCATTAGGTGCCCGGACCGGCACTGAGAGCGCCGGCGCGCTGGTGTGGGGCTACGGACTCGCCGCCGGGGCGATGGTGACGAGCGCCGCCGTGTTTCTGGTGCCGCAGGCGATCGGGCAGCATCCCCAGTGGGGTGGGTTCGGCGTGGCGTTCGGACTGCTCGCCGGATTCGCCTCGCACACGGTCGGACACCGACTGTCGCATATGGACCTCCCGATAGACCGCACGGTGGCCGAACTAAGCGCTCACGCGTTCTCCGCGGGGGCCATCATCGGGATCATTTACGGGAATATGCCCGAACTCGGGGCGCTGTTGGGCCTCGCAATCGTCTCGCACAAGGGGCCGGCGGGCTACGCCGCCGCGAGCCGACTCACGAACAACGGCCGCGACCCGTCGATTCTGCTGTTGCCCGCGACGGGCGTGGGCATCGCCGGCCTGCTCTCGTCGATGATCGCGCTTCCCGCGTCGGGGCTCGTCCGAGGGCTGGTCTTCGGATTCGCCGCGGGCGTGTTCCTCCACGTCGCGATGGACTTCCTCCCGCGCTGTGAGCTCGGGAGTGAGATCCACAGTCTGCTGTCGACCTCCGGCGACGCGCACGCGCTACTGGATCGGCTCCGGGTACACGCCGTCCTGTCGACCTCGATTGGCGGACTCGCGGTCCTTCTGTCGTGGCTCGTCGTCGTGTGATCCAAGCGGGGGCGTTGCCGAGAGGTCACGGGACTCCGTCGCGGTCGTCTCGATTCTTCGGCAGGACTTTCCCGGACCGATGCGACGCTCAGATATGACTCGTCGCTCGCTCGCGATCGCTGCAGTCGTCGGTCTTCTCGCCGGAGCGGCGGTGGCCGTCGTCGCAACGGAACTACTCCAGAATCTGATCGGGTTCTCCCTCTTCGTCGGACTCCCCCTCGGCGTCCTCGCCGCCGTCGGGGTCGGCGTGGGAGTCCACTCCCGGATCGAGAATCAGGGATCTGTCGGTTACCGACTGTCCGCCGCGCTCTCGGGGTTCGTCGTCGCGCTCGCCGTTGGTGTCGCGCTCACGTGGGTCGTCTTCGAGGGCGTCGTACTCGCCGGTGTCGTCATCGCGATATGTGCTGGCTCGTTTGTTACGGTTCTCGCCTGGGTTTTCGCCGCCGAGTGACGACCGGCTTCACTGCGTGTCGACGTGCCGATGGACCACGGCCGCCTCGGCCTTTCTGAGAAGTTCCCCCGCGGTACTGGCCGCACAGTCGAGTTCGGCGGCGACGTCGGCGACGCTTCCCCGACGCGGGATCGCGTAGTACCCGGTTTCCACGGCGGCTTCCAGCGCCGCCAGTTGTCGATCGGTGAGCCCATCTGGCGAGTGGACCCTCTCGAAGTCGTGGACGCGACAGATGTCGAGGTCACCGAGTGTCGAGAGCACGTCGTGGAAGTCGCCGACGGCCGCCGTCTCGCCGACGGCCTCGAATCGAACCTCACTTTCCGCCTCGAACACAACTGGCGGGACGAAGATCACGGCCGCGTCGGCGACGGCGTCGAGAATAGACGCAGCGAACTCGTAGGCGTCCTGTCTGAGGAAGGCGTACGTTCCGTTTCGGTCAGCGACGACCGCGCTCGTGGTCAGCGAATCGATCGTCGTGAGCGCCGCCTCGACTGCTGGTGGATCCCCGTCAAAGCGAAAGAGGGTGGTCGCCTCCGCGGTCGGACTCCACATCAGCAACTCGGCCCGCGAAATCGGCCCGCTACCGAGAATCTCGCGGTGGATCGGGTGGCGCAATCCCTCGGGGTAGGTGATCGAGAACTGGACCCGTTTCATCCCGCGTTCGGCGTGTGTTGGCCGGGGCTACATATCAATCACCGTGTTCGAGGGGGGCGGTGGAGTCCGACTGCGGTTGGGGGCGCCGATGTTCGTCGAGGAGCGAGGGGACGCTCCGACGGAGTGTCCCCAGGTGATCCGCATCTTCGACGGATTCGAACCGCGCATTTACCCGTGAGGCGAAGCGGCGAGCGGCTCCAATGGGGACGTTGGTGTCGCGGGTTCCGTGCCGGGCGCGGACGTCGACGTCGACAGACGGGATCTCCCACTCGCTCGCGGCGTGACGGAGTTCGGTGATGGTGCCGGCCGCCCCGGTACGCAGCGCGGTCCGGAAGTCGGCCCGAACCGTCTCTGCGACGTCTTCTGGAACCGGTGTCTGGCGATTGTCAGCGGTGTACTGCGCGGTGACGAACGAGGGACCCAGGCGCCCCGCAAGCCAGGCCTGACCGCGGAGCAGGCCTCGGAGGACCGGCGGCGCTGTCGAGGCTAAGCCGAAGAGAACCCGCTGGACGGTTGGCGCCGGCTCACGGACGGCGGGCGGGACGGTCCCGGAGATCAGGTCGACGTGAGTGACCCGTTCTGGGTGTTCCGCAGCGGCCGCGAGTGCGTACGGCGCGCCGCCCGAGAAGGCGATAATCCCGGCGGTCCGGACGTCGACATCGTCCAGAACTCTGACGATCGCGCGCCCCGTATCAATGATGGTTCGGTCCAGCCACGCGTCGGACCGCCCGTACCCGGGGCGATCGGGGGCAACCACTCGGATGCCGCGCTCGGCTGCGGCCTTGTCGAACAGTTCGCCTAATCGATGCGATCCTGGCGTGCCGTGGAGGAAGACGACCGGCACGCCGGTGGGATCGCCGTACTCGCCGTAAGCGAGTTGACGGTCGCCGTCGACGACTCGTACGGTTCGTTCGTCGCCGTCGGTGGAGGGGTTCGGAGACATCGTCATTCGAAGAAACGTGCCGTCGAAGGGAGTCAGTACCGCCGCATTGATCCGGCTATTTATACCGAATTCATCCATCAGGTACTACCGTGCCGGCTTAATTACGGGTCCTATCGCATCAAATGCTCAGTCAGAGTCTTCGGCCGACCGAGTAATGAAGCCGGGCGGCACTCGCTCGGTGGTGTACAGGTTCCGGCCCCGCTTCGTGATTTCGTGCCAGTCTGTCAGCATCCCGGCGGCGTCGATTAGCAGCAGCTCGGGGTCGGATGCGTGCCGACGACCAACGTCGAGCGCGGCCGTTTTGCTCTCCGACAGGTGGACCAGTTGACGATCCATCGAACGAAGTCCCTCTCGGCTGATCTGCGGGATGTCGTCCGGGTCGGTGCCGTGGTACAGCATATCGGGCACCGGGTGGTCGGTCGTCCCGAGTTCGACGTCGATCGAGTGACCGTAGACCGCCCGGATCCGACCGCCATCGACCTCGAACCGACCCTTTGGGTCGAGGGCGACGACACCCGTGATTGCCGTCGCCTCAGGCCAGTCGTACTGTCCGGCGGCCGCCACGACTACGTCATCGAACTCCGCCCAGCCCGCGTCACTCGGTTCGATGCCGGCATCGCCGGGGCCGTGACGGAGCGCATAACTGAGAAAGCGCGAGAGGGTTTCGCGCTGCTCACCGGACAAGACGGCGGTTCTGACTGCCCCACAGTCGGGACACGTCTCGGCGGCGAAGAAGCCGTGATCGGGACACTGGTGCACCCCTCGCATCGTGGATCGAGAACGGGGCCCGATGGATAAGTGTGACACGATCCACGGGGTCGTGGGGGGCCACCTACTCGGCACGAAGGCGGATGTCGATGCCGTCGGGGTCCGCGAACGCGATCCCGTTCTCAGTGTCGTCAAATTCGACATCCGCGTCCCCGAGTCGCTCGCGGACGATATCGACGACGTCATCCTCGGGGACAGTAATCTCAACCCACGCGAGACCCCGGCCGCCTGCGGATTCGGTTCGGCGATTCCAGGTGTTGAGCCCGAAGTGGTGGTGATAGTCGCCGGCGGCGAGAAAGAGGACCCCCCGATCGTCGACCTGGACGCCGAAACCGAGCGCATCCACGTAGAACGAACGCGCGACCGGGAGTGAGGTCGTCTCCAAGTGCACGTGTCCGAGCGTCGTCTCCGGCGGGACCGTCGTCGTTCCGTTCGAGGCCGCAGCGACGGCGTCGAGGTCGATCGGGCCGGTTCCTATCTCCACCGTGCCGGCCGGAGAGCGCGGCCATACGTCTCTCGGTCGGTCCCGATAGATCTCGACTCCGTTCTGCTCCGGATCCGAGAGATAGAGCGCCTCACTGATGTCGTGATCCGACGCGCCGTCGAGGCTCCAGTGGTCCCGAACGCGACGGAGTGCCGCTCCGAGGGCCGCCCGCGACGGCATCCTGAACGCAGTGTGGAACAGGCCCGCCTGCGTGGGATCACGGGGAGTCGCGTCCTCGTCGCGGAGCAGCACGAGAAGCGGCGCGTCGCCAGCGCCCAACACAATCTCTGAATCCGAACGCTCAATCAGGTTAAGGCCGACGACGCGTCGATAGAACTGGGACATCTCGTCAAGTTCGTGCACGCAGAGAGCGGTACGACGCAGCGACGTATCCGGAGGGAGACGCATCATACCCCTGTTGGCCGTTCACCGTAATGTACGTTCGCCGGTGAGGGTCCAGTGTCGCAATCTTATGCTCGCCAAGGGTTTCTGTGAGGGTATGACGACCAGTGAGGACGCCGCGAACGGATCTCACCCCGTGGCCGGCGAGCAGGTACAGCACGACACGGGGGTTAACTCGAATCGCGCGTTCCCCACGAGCAACTACGCCGACCACCTGGACCCGTTCGTCCTCTTCGAGCGCTTCTGTATCGACCCGGACGTCGGCTTCCCGATGCACCCCCACAAGGGGTTCGAGATCGTCTCGTACCTCCTCGACGGCGGAATGGCCCACGAGGACTCCCTCGGCGTCGCCAACACCGCATACGCGGGCGAGGTGATGCGAATCACGACCGGCAGCGGGATCAGGCATTCGGAGTTCCCGGCTGCCAGCGCTGCCTGTAACGGACTCCAGTTATGGGTCAATTTACCCCGCGAGAGGAAATCCGTGGACGCGGACTACGAGGACGCGAGCGCGGAGGAACTCCCGACTCGCACCGTGAACGGCGGGACTGTCACGACTGTCGTCGGAGAGGGGTCGCCGATCACTCTCCACACGGACGTTGAGTACCTCGATGCAACCGTCGATTCGTCGTGGACCTGGACGGTGCCGGAGGGGTGGTCCGGATTCTGCTATGGTGTCGATGGGTCGGGCACCGTTGCGGACGATACGTTCAGCGAGGGAGACGTCTACCCAGTCACCGATGCCACGGCAGAGGGCGACGACGAGAGCGATCGAGAGATCAAAGTCACGTCGGACTCAGGCCTCCGTGTCGTCGCCGTCGTCGGCCGACCGCACGGGGAGGCGATCCGCCAGCGCGGGCCCTTCGTGTTCTGATCTGCCTTACGCCGCACCAGCGTTCAAATCACGTCGGGTCATTAACGCTAATATGGCAACTGAGTTGGGCGACGGCGTCTGGCACTTCGAACTACGCGGCGTCAGCGCCTTTCTGGTCTTCGACGACGTGCCGACGCTCGTGGACGCGGGAACGCCCTGGGACGAGAACGCCCTCCGAGAGCACCTCGCAGAGATCGGGCTGAAAGCCGACGACATCGAGCGGATCCTCCTCACGCATTACGACCTCGACCACGTTGGGACGCTCGATGCGCTGGCTACAGACGTCGACGCGACAGTCCACACCGGGCCGTACGATGCGGAGATCCTCACGGGGCAGCGCTCTCCGCCGCTCTCGAATCACAAGGGCGCGTTTCAGCGGGTGACTGGACTGGTGACCTCTCTGCCGTCACTCGAGATCGAACCGATCGACGACGGCGACACGATCGGCTCGTTCACGGCGTATCACACTCCCGGCCACACGCCCGGCCACGTCGCCTACGTGAGTTCCGACCTGGATGTCGGGCTGCTCGGGGACCTCGTGACCGAGTCCGGCGGCGCACTCAGCCCCTCGGAGTGGGTGATGAGTTACGATACCGGGACTGTCAGCGAGAGCATCCGGCAGTTAGCCGATCGGGCACCGCCGTTCGAGGTCGCGTGTATGGGCCACGGGTCGCCGCTGGTTTCGGGTGGGAGCGATGCGCTCGACGCACTGGCTGAGCGGGTGTGAGCGCGGTCGCGACCTCACCGCAGCGGCCACCCGGATCAGAACACGTCGATGACGACCACGGAGAGGTAGAGTTGCCCGACTCCGGCGACGACGAGAAGTGCGCCTGCGACCTGTTTTGTCCGCCCGACGTATCGGCCGGCATCGCGCCACGCCGTCACGCCCGCGTCGGCGAGGAGCGTAACCCCCAACAGCGGCGTCGCGACCGCGACGGCGTACGCGCCGAGAACCACCCCGCCGCCGGCCGGCGGAAGGGCCGACGCCTGCGCGACGACGCCCAGGAAGAGCGGCACGACGCAGCCCGCGGCTGCGATGGCGTAGACGGCCCCGAAGACGCCGAACCCGACGAGCGAGTCGGGCCGCTTCGGCAGCGGGATCGTCGGCGCCGACCACCCCGAGAGAACGAGGAGTCCGAAGGCGACGAGCGCCGCGCCGACGAGCGGTTCGAAGACGGGCAACAGCGAGGTGAGTCGCTGTCCCACGGCGAACGCGAGCGCCGAGACAGCCCCGAGCGCGAGGAGCGCACCGAGGGCGGCGACGCCGCCGGCCGCGAGGCCGGTGCGGCCGTCGGCTCGGTCGAGGTAGTAGCCCACGTAGCCCGGGAGGAGTGGGAACGCACACGGCGCAAAGAACGTCGCGACCCCCGCACCAACCGCGAATCCTGCGGCCCCGAGGATGGCGGCGAGAGGCATCTACGCCTCCGCGAGCGCGCGTTCGATCTCGTCCCGGAGCGTGTCGGTCGAGGCGACGCCAGCGTGCGTCCAGCGGATCTCGCCGGCCTCGTTCGCGACGGCGAGAAACGGGAGCCCCGAGGCGCCGAGCGCCGCCATCAGATCGCTCGCTGGGTCGAGGCCGAGGGTCCAGTCGCCGTCGTGGCGCTGCCACCAGGTCCTGACGTCGTCGCGCGAGAGCGTCCCTCCGATCCGCTCGTTTGTCACCGACACGAACGCCACGCGGTCGGCGTACTCGCGGTGAAGCGTCGAGAGGGCGTCCATCTGCGCCTTACACGGCGCGCACCACGTCGCGAACAGGTCGATCACCGTCGGCGTCCCCGCGACGGGGACCCGTGCCTCCCCAGCGGTCGAACCGGGAGCCGCCATCGTCTCGACGCGGATCGGGAGGCCAGACTCGTCCGCATCCAGTCTAGGGATGTCGCCGCCGAGCGCGAGCGCGCTCGCGCCAGTGAGGCCAAACCCGCCGATCGCTGTCAGGACCTGTCGGCGGTTCATCTGTCACGAACGGTCGCGAGGTCGTCGATGATCTGCTCGGCCTGTGGCTGTTTCGTCCGGTAGGCTCGTTCGACGTAGCCGTCGCCGTTCACGAGGAACGTCAGCGCCGAGTGTGCGAACATATACGTCTCCATCTCCTCGGGGTGAGTCCGCTGGAAGTTCACCCCGAACTGCGTCTGGACGATTGATTTGGCCCGTGCTTTCGACCCGGGGCGGAGGAAGTGCCAGTTGCCGGCGCCGAACGCGACGTTCATTTTCTTGCCGTAGGTCCGGAGCCGTTCGGCGTCGTCCCGTCGGGGATCGAACGTCGTCGGGAGGAACGTCACCTCGCTTTCGTATCCGTCCTCGATGGCGCGCGCCTGAACGCTCCGCATCGTCTGTATCAACACTGGGCAGACTGTGTTGCAGTGGCTGTAAAAGAACGTGAGTAGCGTCGGCGTCTCGACGTCTCGAACCGTGACCTCGCCCCCGTCGATTGCCACCGGGAGCGTCACGTCGGGGACGCGCTGGCCCCACGCAGGGTACGGGAGTTCCTCGCTCGTGAACTCCCGGTCCGGTTCACGCAGAACGACGTCCGGGTTCGTGTCGCCCACGCCGAGACAGCCTGCCGTACCGAATACGCCCGTCGCCGCCACACCGCGAAGGTAGGTCCGTCGTTGCATTCTGGTCACAGTCGGTATCCGTTACGTGGGCATAAGCCACCAGATCGGTTCTCAATCGCTGGGATTCGTAAGTCCGGTGACACTGCAGAACCAACCACCGACCCACAGCAGATCTCAGGGCGCTCACCGGATCTGCTCGCGTGCGACGCCACCGAGCACGAACAGGACGGGAAGAAAGAGTATCCCGGCGACCACGAACGGGGTCCAGTAGGCGACGGCGACGTAGAGGAACCCGGCGACGGCCGGACCGAAGGTCCGCG
>NZ_JBDGQZ010000039.1:6532-21600 GCF_042218505.1 Halobellus sp. | reverse complement strand
AAGCGGCGGAACAGAATCCCAGCGAGCACACTCGACGCACTCCGTTCGCCTCGTCCCCTCGCTGGCATTCCGCTCACTGCGCTCGCGAGGGTCTCAGCGCACCAATTCTTTTTTCGATCTCTGAGAAAGGCTTCGCTTTTTCGCCGGAGAGTGCCCTACTCCTCTTCGTCCGTCGTTTCGTCGGCATCGCCCGCGTCATCGTCCGCTTCTTCGGCCTCGTCGGCCGTCTCGACCTCGATACTGGTGCCGTGATCCTCATCGGCGGTGTCGTCGGGTGTCTCATCAGCATCGTCGCGCCCGTCGACTGCCTCCTCGTCGCGCTCGTGGTCTTCGCCGGTCGAGATTGTGACGGGATCGACGTCCATACTTGGATCCGGTCGGGTGTCCGCGTTCGCGGCCGCGCCCACGACGTACCCCGCGGTCCCGCCGACTAATCCGCCGATCACGGCTCCTCCAACGCCGCTTTTTTGTAGTCCGGCCACCGTTCCGAGGAACCCACCGACGAACGAGGTGCCGACCGGATTCACATCTGCGTTCTGTACGTCCTGCTCTTGATCCTGAACCATACGCGGCTGTACGGTCCCCACGTACATATGCTCCTCACCCGACTCGAACTGCTGACAGCCGATGCCAGTCGCGACGAGCGATCGTCCGGAGCGGGATCTGCGCACGTCCGACTCCTCGAACTCGGATCTGGTGCACTCGAAGTACAGCCGCTACACCGGCCGGTGAGCCGCTCTCGCGACCACATTCTCTTGTCGGGAGAAGAGGGCTCACAGCGCAGAATCGAGACCGACAGTCACAGCCCCGTCTGGAGAACCTCCGTGAGGGCCGCTGCTGCGACATCGACGTCGTCCTCGTTCTCGACCAACTCAACGGGGGCGTCGGCCTCGACCGCGTACTCGAAGGCTGCCGTCCGGTTGAGATCCCGTTCGAACTCGATTGCGTGCTGGCTCACGTCGTCGTAATCGCGGTCCGCATCGGCGCGTCTGCTCAGTATCGTCTTGGGACTGGCCTCGACAAGGACGAACAGATCCGGGTTCACGTCGTGGAACACGGCGTCCGGCAGGCCTGCGAGGAAGCCCGCATCGGTCCTGACGGCGAGGTGGGTCGTCAACAACACCTTGCTGCCTTCGGCTTTGTCCGCGACGTACTCGCCCGCTCGGCGCTGGAGTCGCCGAGTCTCCACGCGCGAGAGCGACGCCAACTCCGATCGGGATGTCGCGAGACCCTGCGCCGCGGCCTGTTCGAGCATCGCGTCCCCGAAGTTGATCAGCAGATAGTCGTCGTCGAGGTCCCGGCGCGTCTGCTCGGCCATCGAGGAGAGCCCGACTCCGGGGACCCCTGCGAGGAGTGCGACCGACATCAGAAGGACACCTCCTCGTCCTCGGTCGTCTGTGTCCCCCTGTCGTCGTAGTACTTCCGTCCGATGAACCCCTCACCGACGAACGTCAGCAGTTCGTTGTAGAGTTCGTCCGCCGATCGAAACGTCTCCTGTTCACAGTGGTCGAGCACTTCGGCGATGGTCTCTGACTCCCCGTTGGGGGCTTTCAGTTGTTCGTCGCCCAGTGTCTCGATTACGGCGTCGATTGTCGTCGGGAACGTCAACTCGCGCACAAAGACGTCTCGAGTCTCCGGTAGTCGCATACACTGTATCGTGTGCAATCGTCTATAATAATTCCTCTCGGGGACTGATAGCTATTCGCACGCTCTTTCGCGCTCCCTCGCTCGATCAGCCTGCCGCAAGCGAGTACCGCTTTCCGGAAATTACCTGAAATAGCGGATTTCCGCAAACAGAACCCCCCATAGCAGGATATCCGGGGTGACCGGCTTAGCGAGCCGTCGTTTCCGGAAACGACCCAGTCAGTATTTAGTACCGCTGACTGCATTCCTCAACTGACGAGTGTATGATCCGTGATGCTCGCGTTCTCCGCGCCGGTTTTGTGCCTCGCGAAGTCGAGCATCGCGACGCTGAAGTGAATCACCTCTCGAGCGTCCTCGAACCGATCACAAACGATGAGCCCGCCGATACCGTCATCGTGACGGGTCCGAGCGGCGTCGGCAAAACCTGTCTCTCGAAGTTCGTCATCGAACGACTCAGAGAGGAGGTCCTCGACGTCGAAGCGACGTACGTCAACTGCTGGCAGAACTACACCCGGTTCCGGGCCCTCTATCAGATTCTCGACGACCTCGGACAGACGATCGACGTTCATCGGCAGTCGACCCCCCACGACGAACTCATCGATCGACTGCAACAGTACGACGAGTCGCGGACAGTCGTCATCTTGGACGAGGCTGACCAACTCGAAGACCCCGGGCTCATCTATCATCTCCACACGATTCGCCAGTTTGCCGTCATCTGTATCGCGAACAACGAAGAGGAACTGTTCGGGCGCGTCGACGACCGCCTCGTGAGTCGGCTCCGATCCAGCGAGCACGTCCGGATGGACAAGTACCACAACGAACAACTGTTCGACATCCTGAACGCGCGGGTGGCGTGGGGAATCGATCAGGGCGTCATCACCGACGATCAACTCTACCGCATCGCCGACGCTGCCGCGGGCGATGCCCGTCTGGCGATCGGGATCCTTCGCACTGCCGCGAGTACGGCCGACCGAGAGAACGCCGATCAGATCACCGACGAGATGCTGCTCGAAGCCGCCGAAGACAGCCGAGCGCAGATACGACAGAAGAGCCTCGAATCGCTCACTCCCCACCAGCGTGCGGTGTACGACATTCTCCGGGAACACGGGCCGATGAGTCCCAGCGACATTCACAAACGCTATACCGACATCGTCGAGGACCCGCGGACCCAGCGAACCGTACGGACGTATCTCTCGAAGATGACGCAGTACAATCTGCTGGACGCCAGGGGCTCCAGCCGCGACCGAACATACTCGGTCGTCGACCCGCCCGCCACCGAGTAGCACCCGCTTGTTTCGATTCGAGAGTTGGTGTACAGCGACAGTATTAGCACTTACTTGCGGTGTAGGTGAAGCCACCCCCAGTTATCCTATCGATACCTACGTAGCGTTCTGCAACACTCTGTCAGTGACCGAGGTACAGACGGGCCGCTCTGCCCCGCCCGCTGCATCCCGTCACAGGGTGGCCGCCGATCCCGGAACCGACCTCGGAAGGTCGGCGGCGATGGACAGATCAATACGCTGCGCCCAGTCAGCCGGGCGAACTCGCTTCCCGGCAGTTCTCGGAAGCGCCACGCCGTTACTTATCGGATTCTCGTGTGTCTGCGAAGATATGCGTCACCACCGACATCGTGAGTCGACCGGCGGGGAGACGACGAGTGTCACCCGTCCCACCCGGGCCGCCGCCCGGAACCGGGAACTCGTGAACCGGGCCGACCCGGCCACCGACGCGTCGCTGTTGCCTGCACTGGAGGAGGGACTGGTGCTACTGGATATCGAACAGTCACGCGGGGTACCGATTCTCCAGTCGCTCGTCTTGGATCACCTGCTGCTTCACGAAGGGCCAGCGTTCTGGGTCGATGCCAGGGGATACGCGACGACGACCGGCCTCGCACGGATCGCGCCCAGTCAGCGACTGCTCGACCGGATTCACGTCGCCCGCGGCTTTACGCCGTATCAGCACTACAGCGCCGTGTGCGACCTCTCGGAAGCGGCGAACCGAACTGTTCGCGAGGAGACGCCGGTGACGCCGTCGCTCGTCGTCGTCCCGGCCCTCGACGCCCAGTACCGAGGTGCGGATACCATCTCGGAACGGCAGGCAGCGACGCTCCAAGCGCGCGTACTCGCCCGATTGACCGCGTACGCGGAGGCCTACGATATCCCCGTGTTGCTGACGCGAACGACAACCGACGAGTTCGCCGAGGCGATCGAAACCGCGGCAGCGCACCACCTGCAATGTGAAGCGACCCGTCTCGGACCGCGGTTCGTCGGCGACGCGTTCGAGACCCTCGTCTACCCCGTCGCAGACGGGTCCGCCTACCAGACGACCTTCGCCTACTGGCGGCAACTGCTCGGCGTACGCGCCGCCCGGGTCGAACTGGAGACGCCGACGGACACCACCGTCCCCCGATCAGCAGCCACGGTCGGATCGGGAGTCATCGCGGAGGGCGAGCGGACCGCGTTCGCAGCCGAGCCCCTCCAGGACGCGTGGCTCGATGCCGCTCACGCGGGAGGTCGGTAAGATGGGGCGAACGAATCCGACGTATCGGGACGCACTGCGGGCGATCGAGGAACGCTGGGCGACGTTCCGGCGGGCGCTCCGGGGTCGCGAGCACCCTCGGTTCGATCGACTGTTCGTGTATGCCCGTGAACACGCCGACGCGAGTGGGCTGTTGAACCATCAGAATCCGCTCCTTCCCGCGCTCGTCAGTATCGACCTCGAGCAGGAACGGCGACTCGACGATCAAGAAACGCGGCTCGACGACTACGAAGCACGACTCGACGAACTCGAAGCCAACTTCGACGGGCACGAGCCGGCGGCGGACGACTCCGACGCTGGGGCCGGCGGATGACGTTCACCGTCGATTTCCTGGACGACGGCCGGGTTCTGCGGTGGGCTGCGACCGACGACGGGGCCACCGTCACCGTCGACGCGGCGTACACTCCCCGGTTCTTCGTCGCCGGCCGTGACCCGGACGCGGACCTCGATCTGACACCGCTGCAGTCGTTCTACGAGCGCCACCCGGATGTCGTCGAGACCGCGATCGTTTCCCGTCGACCGGGGTTCCGCCGCGATCCGGAGACCGTCCTCGCTGTCGACGTCGAGCACGTCGATCGGGTGACGGCGCTCGCGCGCCAGGCGCGGCGGTTCCCGGCGTTCCCGCTCGGTGACCTCGCGTGCTTCAACGTGGATCTCTCCCGGGAGTTCCGGTACTGTCTGGAGGCCGGTATCGATCCGACGCCCGCCGAGGAACTTCACACGTTACGCCTGAGCGTCCCTATGACTGCGACGGAGGGGTCGCCCTACGAGGCGGTGACAATCGACGAGCGGCGGATCCAGGGCGATCCGACGGAGATTCTGACGGCGATACAGGCGGCCGTCGATCGCCGCAACCCCGACATCCTGGTCTGTTCGCGGAGTCACCTGATCCCGACGCTGTACGAGATGGCGTCGAACGCCGGGGTAGCGGACTTCAGCCTGAGTCGGTGGCCCCACGTCGAGTATCAACAACTCGCGAGGCAGTCCACGTACGCCAGTTACGGTCGGGTCGGGCACTCTCCGGCCCGATACAACGTCCCTGGTCGGGCGATCATCGACGAGTCGAACACGTTCTTCTACGGGGAGACGAACCTCGACGGCGTCCTCGACCTCGTCTCCCGGTCGCAAAAACCCGTCCAGGAACTCGCGTGGGCGTCGATCGGGAACGTGCTCACCGCCATCCAAATCTGCGAGGCCCACGACCGCGGCGTCCTCGTCCCGTGGAATTCCTGGCGTCACGAGTTCTACAAACCAATGGGAGCGCTCCACGACGCGGACCGCGGTGGGTTCATTTTCGCCCCCGACGTCGGCGTCCACGACGACGTCCACGAACTCGACTTCTCCAGCCTCTATCCGAACATCATCTGCACGCGGAACGTCTCGCCGGACGTGATTCGGTGTGACTGCCACAGCGAACGCGAGGACGTCCCCGAACTGGGTTATGCGACCTGCGAGGACCGAGGCTACCTCGTTGACGTGCTCCAGCCGATTATCGATGTTCGCGACGAGATCAAAGCACAAATGAATCGTGAATACGCGCGTGAATCTCCCGACACTGATCGACTCCGGGAACTCGAAGGCCGCTCGGACGCGCTGAAGTGGATCCTCGTCGCGTGCTTCGGGTATCAGGGCTTCAGCAACGCGAAGTTCGGCCGGATCGAGTGCCACGAGGCGATCAACGCTTACGCTCGGGAGATCCTTCTGACGGCGAAAGCGCAACTCGAAGCGGGCGGCTGGCGCGTCGTCCACGGCATCGTCGACTCGATCTGGGTGACGCCGGATCCGACGGTCGACGAACCCGACGACCTCGAGACGCTCGCCGAGGCGATCACGGACGTCGTCGACATCCGACTCGAATACGAGGCACACTACGAGTGGGTCGCGTTCGTTCCGCAGCGAGAGCGCCAGACGGGCGCGCTGACGAAGTACTTCGGGAAAGTCGCCGGTCGAGACGAGTTCAAGATCCGCGGCATCGAGGCACGACAGCGATCGACGCCAGCCTTCGTGGCGGCGACACAGCGAGCTTGCATCGAACGCTTCGCCGACACGCGTGACGCGAGTACCGTCCTGACAGTGCTGGACACGGCCATCTCGAAGTTGCACGCGGGAGACGTGGATCCGCAGCGACTCGTCGAACGGAACCGGATCTCGAAGCCGCTCGAATCCTACTCGCAGTACACCCAAAACGCGGCCGCACTCGAACGGGCGAGCGACCAGGATATCGCCGTCCACCCGGGACAGGACGTCGAGTACGTCGTCGTCGACGACGACAGGACCTCCCGAGACCGGGTCGTACTCGCCCACGAGGATCCCGAATCGTACGACCCAGCGTATTACGAAACTCAACTCGTCAGAGCAGTCGAGAGCGTGCTCGCTCCGCTCGGCTGGGATCGAGAGCGCATTCGGCGAGAACGAAGCGACGTCCACACGCCGGAACTCTCCGCCTTCGGTGACTCGCGGCCGACGGATCCGACGCGGTGAACTGATCTCCTCGAAACAGCGTCGACCCGGGCGGACTTGTAAGGCCGACCGCAGCAGATCACCGCGCCGTCCCCGATGATTCGCTGTCCGTCGCGCGGTGGATTTTTGTCGCTCGTCGGAAATTCACTCGATATGTTCCTCGTTTTCGGGGTCTACTTGCTCCTGTGGGCGTTCGTCGCTGGATCGATCGTCGTGACCTTCACCGCTGCGCCGTCGGGCGGACTCGTCGATACGCTGTTCCGGGCTCCCGGTCAGTTCTATCTCGAGACCGTGGTGACGCTTCGGTAGTTCGCGCTCCTGACAACCATCCCGGTGCGGTGGACCGACGTCGGCTACGCGGCGCTGTCGGTGGTGCCGCTCGGGATCCACTTCTTCGTCACCGGCGTCGGCATCGACGCAGCAGCCGAACAGTACTGGAACGACTCCGACGCCGGTATCACCTTCCTGTTCGTTGGGGTCGTGATCGCGACGGCCGCTATTCCAGGTGCGATCCTGCTCGAACTGGGCGCACAGTTGCTCGTCCTGTCGCTCCTCGGAATCGGCGTCGCGCTCCTGACGCTCGCGTTCGCAATCGTCTCCGTCGCCTCGTGATCGGCCTCACTTCACCGAACCCGACCTGCCGATTTGCTCGAGTGGCTCTGGACGGCCAGTCCGATCGTCCGGATCCCTCTGGGCAACCGCTCGCGCGCCGAGGGACAGCACGACGGCGAACACGGGAATCAGGAGAAGGCTCAGCAGGGTGAACAGCCCCGGGAGGACATCGATAGCGGTCGCCGACCTGTTGCTCCTCTCCGACAGCGAGAGGGTGCGTCGTCCGAACACTTCGAGCAGCAGAGGGAGGGGAAACGCCGACCCACCAATCAGCGTCAACTATGTCCGGTGGGCAGTCCCACTCAGAGGAGTCTTTTGATTCGGGCGTCGCTGTCGCTCCACATTTGGCGCGAAAAAACCGCTCGACGCGGGACGTTCAGGTATCGGTCACGCGACGTTGAAACCCTTGTCGCGGAGGAAGTCCTCGACGCGACCGGTGTGGTTCCCCTGCAGTTCGATGGATCCATCCTCGACCGTGCCACCGCAGGCGAACTTCGACTTCAGATCCGAGGACAGGCTGTCCATATCCACGTCCTTGGGGTCGAACCCTTCGATGACCGTTACCTCCTTTCCGTAGCGGCGCTCGTCGATGCGGATGGTGATCTCCTGGGATTCCTTGGCTACGTCTTCGCAGACGCAGAGTTCCTCAGGGAGTCCGCACGTCGAGCAGACTTCCGACATTACAAACTGAATCTACAAGATGGGGATATTAAACAGTATCGGGACCCCGCGTCAGCCGCACAGCCGCCGAGGTCGTTCCGCCTCACGATCCTCTCCTCCCGCCGATTTCCCGGGTTATCACTGGAATCGCCGCACGACTGGCGTCGACGATCTGACCACTCGATCGGCGATCGCGACCGCTTCGGCGGCCTCCTTGCGGTCGACGCCCGACCCGTACCGCGCCTGCTCGTGCAACTCCCCGACACGGACGACGTCCGTACGGTGTGGGTACCAGTCGGGCACTGACTGGAGGTACGACCGGGGCGTCTCGCCCGGTCGCCGGGGTCGGTGCTCACCGTCGAGTACAGTCGCGATCCGCCGGTACGCGGTCTCGACGTCGGACGTCGGATTCCGTCGCCGCTGGTACTGCACCGAGAGCAAGCGGATGACGCGCTCGCCACGCCGGGTTCGACGGGCGCCGGCCGCAACGCCGACGAGTGCAGCCGTGCCGATCAGAAGCGTCCGCCGCGAGGGGAGCGTCGGGATGGGGATCGGGAACGAATCGTTGACGCTGGCCTCAGCACTCCCGCCCGGGCCTGAACCGGGCGTCACGTTCACGGACTCGGAACTCGGCGTCCTGTTCCCCGTCGTCGCCCCTATCGGGAGTTGGCGCGTCTCCCCCGTGGCTCCCGAGGGCGGTCCGACCGTTCCGTTCGATCCCTCGATGTCGACGTTTGACTCGCCGCTCTGTCGTGCTTCGGTGACTCTGGCGTTTTCAGCCGTCCGGCGTGGCCCGCCTGGCGTGGGGTCGAACCGGACCCACCCGATGTCGGGGAAGTAGACCTCCACCCACGCGTGAGAGTTGAGTCCGCGGACGACCCGCTTGTTCTCGCCGATGCTCTCGCCGGGTGTGTAGCCGGTGACGAAGCGTGCCGGAACGCCCTCCGAGCGGAGCATCACGACCATCGTGGTCGCGTAGTACGTGCAGTAGCCCGACTCTCGCTCGAAGAGGAAGGTGTCGGCGACGTCGCCGCTCGGCGGGGGCACGTCGAGCGAGTACTGCTTGTTCGCTTCGAGATACTGTTCGATTGCGACCGCCTTCTCGTACGGCGTCTCCGCGTTCCGGGTGACGTTCCCGGCGCGGTCGCGGACGCGCTGGCTCGTGCTCTCCGGTAACTGGAGGTACGAGTCGGTTACGCGACCCGGGTAGTCGGTTCCGGCGCGACGGAGTTGTCCGGCGCTCGCGTTGGGTACCTGGCTCCGGACACTGTAGGTCTCGCCGGGTTCGAGCGTCCGCTGCGGCCGGAGCGACCCCTGCGGTGTCACGACCGCCTCTTCGGCGATCGGCCCCTCGAGCGCCGTGGGACGCCACGCCGCCGGCAGGATCGAAATCGCGTCTTCAGCGGTCACGGTCTGTTCGAGCGTCGTGGACGGCCCGGGGGGTCCTGACAGTCGACCTTCGTAGAGTCTGGTCGATCCAGTCCTGACCCACCCACTGCCCGTGTACCGGTCGTACGCAGCGGTCTTCCAGTACGCGGGCCGGTCGCTCTCGACGGTGAACCGCACCGAGGGAGAAAGCCGGATCTCCCCGACGATCTCGACCCGGTCCTGGGCGTCGATGAGATTCGCCTCGACGGTCGGCGACCCGCGGTCCGGGAGAATCGGTGCACTCGCCGCGCCCGGCACGACTGACAGCGTCGCCGACGCGACAATCATCGCCGCGAGCACGACGACGAGCGTGTCGAGTCCGCTGAACTCGATCTGGTGTCGCTCGACCGTCGCCGCGGCAACCGTCGCGGTCGCACCGAGCACTCCCACGAGCGTCGTCACGCCGTTGGCGTCACCCGTGAGCACCACCAGCGCGAGCGCGGCCCCGCCGGCGACCGCCGCGCCGACGTAGCGCCGCCTCACCGCGAGGTACCACGAGAGAAACACAGGGCCGGGTACCACCGCCGCCGCCCATACGCCCGCGCCGACGAGGCGGAGAACCGAGAGCCCGGTCAAAAGCGCCACGGTGTCCGAGAGCGCACGACCCGGGGTCAGCAGGCGCAGTTGGCTTTCAGGCAGTGCGAGCAGGTACGCGGCGAATCCGAGTCCGAGGAGAACTGAGGCGAAGAGCACGGCGACACGAGCGTCGACGAACCGACCCACGAGGAGGGCCAGACCGAGCGCCGCGGCGACGACGATGAGGAACCGCTGACCGCCGCCGACGACGCCGGCAACGCGTCCCAGAACGCCCGCGTACGACCAGGTCAGCGCCAGCAGTCCGACGACGGCCAGCGTCCGATGCCCGATGAGGCGACGCGTCAGCGAGGCACTCGAGTCTGCGGTACTCATCTATGATCCTCCCGTTGGATCGCGCTGCTGGCTGCGACCCCGGTCGATCGGCCGTCGTGGTCACCACTCGCCGCCGGTCGCTCGCTCCGGGCGTCGGCGCGGCTGTGCCCACCTCCGGCGCTCTCGATCAGTTCCTCGAAGCGGTGAGTTCGATCGTCAAACCGGACGGTCACTCCGTCCTCGAACGCGACGACAGTGACGTCGACGTCGTCGGTGTCGCTCGGGAGTCGGCCTTCCTCCACGACGGCGAGGTGTTCGAGCAGTCCGCGCATCTCGTCGTGGCTGGCGGTCACCTCTCCCGACGGTGTCAGCAGTGAGACGGACGCTCCCTCGCGCACGAGCGCCACTGAGACTGTCGCGGCCGCCTCCGCCATCGCATCGGCAGCCGACGCGGTCGACTCGGCACGCTCGAACACCGTGTCGGATCGGGTCTCGTCGCCGCGCCCGATTGCTGACCCGTCGACGCCGGCGGCGACGACGACCTGTTCTGGTTCGGTTTCTGCGGTGAACTCGCGGACCATCAGTTCCCCGCGCTTGGCCGACGACTTCCAGTGAACGTCACGTTGCGGGTCGCCTCTGATGTACTCGCGGAGGACATCGAACTCGTCGCGTCGGTTCGCCTGCTGCGAGCGAGCGAGCGCCCGGAGCGTCGCTTCGGCGGTCCCCGAGAGCCGCCTGGTGCGCGGATAGACTACGAGCGTATCGCGACAATCCAACCGGATCGCTCGTTCGAACAGTCCGAGGACGTCACTGACTGTGACTGTCACCGGCCCGATTTCGTGCGCACCGCGTCGTAGCCGCCGCAACTCGTACGTGACCGACCCGTCAACCGTGGCGTCACAGACCGTATCGTCCGCGGCTGTCGTGTCGCTCACGCGGTCGTCGGACTCTGTCGCCTGGTCGCCGGCGGCGACCGCTTCCACACCGCCCGGGAGGGTGTCCCGAACAGTCGCTGGATACGCCTGTGACGCGTCGAGGTGCAGTTCGACTGACCCGGTCGTCCCGGGGACGTCAGCGGGTGGTAGTAGCCGATCGACCTCCGGCGTCGGTGCCCGCCAGACCTGAATGGCCGCAGCGACGAGTCCGACGATACCCGGGATGACGACGGCATCGAGCGACCGTGGCCCGAACGTCGCACCTGCGGCGGTGCCAGCGACGACGAGCGCGAGGACCGCGTATCCCCGTCGAGTGAGTTGCATCGATCGCTCTCACTCGACGGCGACGTCTTCGAGTGCGCGCTCGACGACGGTCGCGCCAGGAACGTCGCCATCCGTCCGAACCCTGTGCCCCCAGACCGTCGCCGCTTCCGTCTGAACGTCGTCGGGGACGACGTAACTGCGGCCCCCGAAGACGGCGCGCACTTGGGCCGCTCGAACGAGTGCGATCGCGCCCCGCGGACTCGCTCCCAGACTGGCGTGCTCGCGGGTGTACCTCGCCAGTCGGGAGACGTATGCCCGAACGGGCTCGCGGACGGTGACCCCGGAAACCGTCGCTCTCGCCCGCCTGACGTCGTGGACGCTCGCAACCGGTTCGAGCGACTCGATCGGGTGTTCGCCGGTAAGCCGGCTCAGCAACTCCGTCTCTTCGTCCTCGCTGGGGTAGCCGAGCCGGATTTTCTTCGCAAACCGGTCGATCTCGGCGACCGGCAGTTCGTAGGTCTGTCCCGGTTCGACGTTGTTCTGGGTCGCGATCACGGTGAAGGGGTCCGGTACCGCGTGGGTCCGCGCGTCGACGGTCACCTGCTCTTCGGCCATCACCTCCAGCAACGCGGCCTGTGTCTTCGGCGGCGCGCGGTTGATCTCGTCGCCGAGGACCACGTTCGCAAACACCGGGCCGGGTTGGAACTCGAACTCGCGGGTCTTCTCGTTGAACACGTTCACGCCGGTCACGTCCGATGGGAGGAGGTCGGGGGTGAACTGGACGCGATTGAACGACCCGTCGAGCGACGTCGCCACGGCCCGGGCGAGCATCGTCTTCCCGACGCCGGGGACGTCCTCTAAGAGGAGGTGGCCCCGGGAGAGGAGGGCGACCAGGATGTGCTCGACCGCGTCGCGGTGACCGACGATGACGCGCTCGACGTTGTCGGCGATGCGTGTTGTCAGTTCGGCCGCCTCGTCGACGGCGAGCGGGGAGACCGAGTCCATCTCCATCTCGGATCGGGCGTCTGCATCACTCATAAATGGGCAGAGTACGGGTTTAGCGGGCCGCGTGCGGCCCACGATACCGGTTCACTCTACTGTAACTGCCCCGCACACGTAACTTTGCTGGGCCATTGCATCCGCTCTGCATCCCGTCGGACGCCCGTCCGATACCGGCGTTTGATCACTATCTCACGGGTATTCCCCACGCTGTCTTGCGGGCGTTTGCCGCTCAGTTCCGTGAGTACTCTCACGTTATCTCGCGCTCGCTTCCCGTCCGTTTTTGTTCTTCGACGGCTGTCCGGTAGGTATGGAACGCGCCGAGTCCGACACGAGCGAGACAAGGACCGGGGACGTCGGCGCAGCGTCGCCCGACGAGGAAGCGCCGCGGCCTGAAGGGCCCCCGCGGACGCTGTTGGAGCGCCGCGAGGAACTCACGCCGATGCTCTCGCAGTATCTCGAACTCTG
This sequence comes from Halobellus sp., assembly GCF_042218505.1. NCBI lineage: Archaea > Methanobacteriati > Methanobacteriota > Halobacteria > Halobacteriales > Haloferacaceae > Halobellus > Halobellus sp. Next base: position 8,743 of record NZ_JBDGQZ010000039.1, on the reverse strand, counting down.
CGACGATCACCCCGACGCGATCGTCCTCTTCCAGGTCGGTGATTTCTACGAGGCGTTCTGCGAGGCGGCCGAGACAGTCGCGCGGGTCTGTGAGGTGACGCTGACACAGCGGGAGGACTCGACGGGCACCTACCCGATGGCGGGAATCCCGATCGACAACGCGGCGTCGTACCTCGAATCGCTGCTGGAGGAGGAGTACCGCGTCGCGATTGCCGACCAGGTCGAGGACGCCGAGGAGGCCACCGGACTGGTCGATCGCGCAGTCACGAACGTCGTCAGCCCGGGGACCGTCGTCGACGACGAACTCCTCGACCGCGCGAGCGCGACGTACCTCGGCGCGGTCGTCGCCGACGAGACGGCCGGTGACGACGCTGAGGACTCGACCGCCCTCGCGACACTTGACGTCTCTACGGGCGAATGTCAGGTGACGAGCGCGCCCGCCGACCGTGTCCGGACGGAACTCGAACGCCTCGCGCCCGCAGAGATACTCGTCGGCCCCGACGCTCCCGTCAACCGCGGGGGGCTCGACTTCGAGACGATGGTGACAGAGCGCGACCCGGTGACGTTCGATCTCGACCGCGCTGGCGCGACCCTCTCGGCGTACGTCGCCGAACCGACGGCCGTTCTCGACGCGCCGGTGGAGCGCTGTGCGGTCGGGGCGTTGCTTGAGTACGCCGAGTACACCCAGGGCGACGACGGCGCGCTCTCGTACGTCTCGCGCGTCCGCCGGTACGACCTTCGACAGTCGCTTCGGATCGACGCGACGGCGATGCGAAGCCTAGAACTGTTCGACTCCAGGCGGCCGGGTCGCGGTGAGACGCTTCTGGACGCCGTCGATCGGACTGCCTGTGCTCTGGGTCGGCGGACGCTGGAGTCCTGGCTCCGCCGCCCGCTCGTTGCGGCTGCTCCAATCGAGCGCCGCCACGACGCCGTCGCGGAGTTGCTCGACCGCCCGCTGGCCAGAGAGACCGTCCGCGACTACCTCTCACAGGTGTACGATATCGAACGCCTCGCCGCCAGCGTCTCCCGCGAGCGGGCGAACGCCCGCGACCTCCGGTCGCTCCAGGCCACGCTCGCCGTCGTCCCAGAGATCAAAGCGGCCCTCGACGACGCCGAATCCGCAGCCCTCTCGGACCTCCGGGCGGCGCTGGACGAACTCGCCGGCGTTCGCGATCTGATCGACCGGGCGATCGTTCCGGATCCGCCGCAGGAGATCACCGAAGGCGGGGTAATTCGAGACGGCTTCGACGACGATCTCGACGAGGTCCGCGCGACCGAGCGGGAGGGCCGAGAGTGGGTCGATTCGCTGGAGATGCGCGAACGCGACCGAACTGGGATTGACTCTCTCGAAGTTGGCTACAACCAGGTCCACGGATATTATATCGAGGTGACGAATCCGAATCTCGACCGGGTCCCAGACGACTACACCCGTCGGCAGACCCTGAAGAACGCCGAACGGTTCTACACCCCGGAACTGAAACGCCGCGAGGACGAGATCCTGTCCGCGTCCGAGCGCGCCGACGCGATGGAGTACGAGACGTTCCGGGCGGTCCGCTCCCGGGTCGCTGAGGAGACCGAACGCCTCCAGTCGCTCGCCGACGCGCTGGCTCGCCTGGACGTGTTGTCGGCGTTCGCGGCCGTCGCCGCCAGTGCTGAGTACGTCCGCCCGGAGATGGGTGCGGCGACGCTCCGGATCGACGCGGGCCGGCATCCGGTCGTCGAGCGCACCCAGGCGGAGTTCGTCCCGAATAGAATCGACTTCGGGGCGGGGCACGTCGCCGTAATCACTGGGCCGAATATGAGCGGCAAATCGACGTATATGCGCCAGGTCGCGCTGATCTGCCTGCTCGCACAGGCGGGGAGCTTCGTCCCGGCGGACGCGGCCGAACTCCCGGTTCTGGACCGTCTGTTCACTCGCGTCGGTGCCTCCGACGACATCGCCGGCGGGCAGTCGACGTTTATGCGTGAGATGGCCGAACTCACCGATATTCTCCACGACGCGACCGAGGAGTCGCTGGTCCTTCTCGACGAGGTCGGCCGCGGGACCTCGACGGCCGACGGGCTGGCAATCGCCCGAGCCACAACGGAGTTCATCCACGACGAGGTCGGCGCAACGACGCTCTTTGCGACCCATTATCACGACCTGACCGATCTCGCGGACGACCTGCCGGACGCGTTCAACCTCCACTTCACCGTGAGCAAGGGCGACGA
>NZ_JBDGQZ010000039.1:0-6432 GCF_042218505.1 Halobellus sp. | reverse complement strand
TGCGCGAACTCGACGTTGCGCGGACGACGCCGCTCGAAGCGCTCAACACGCTCGAACGTTTACGCCGGCAACTAGATGAGTGAAGAGCGTTCTGACGCGGCGGTGCCCAGCGACGCCGTCCAGCGACTGAGCGAGGAGACGGTCGCCAGCGTCGCCGCCGGGGAGGTGATCACTCGGCCGGCCGACGTCGTCGTCGAACTGCTCGAAAACGCCCTCGACGCGGGTGCGTCCCGGGTCGTCGTCGCTGTCGCCGGCGACGGTACCGAACGGCTCCGCGTTCGCGACGACGGGCAGGGGATGAGCCGCTCTGACGCCGAACTCGCGGTCGAGCGGCACACGACGAGCAAACTCCGCGCGGACACGGAACTCTCCGCCGTCGAGACACTCGGCTTTCGCGGCGAGGCGCTACCGAGCATCGCCACTGCGGCGACGCTGGAAGTGGTGACGAACGACGGTGGCCCACGCGGGACCCGCGTCGTCGCGGCCGGCGGTCCGGGCGCAGACGACGTGGAGGCGGTCGGGCGCGGGTGCGGGACCACAGTCACCGTGCAAGACCTCTTCGAATCGACGCCGGCGCGCCGGGAGTCGCTTGCCGCCTCACGTACCGAGTTCGCCCGCGTGAGCGACGCTGTCTCGCGCTACGCCTTAGTCCACCCCGACGTCGCCATCACGCTGACTCACGACGGGTCAGAGGTGCTCTCGACATCGGGCACGGGCGAGTTCGACGACGCACTGCTCGGGGTGTACGATCGTGAGATGGCGGCCCAATCGACGACAATCGACGCCGCGAGTACGGTCTCCGGTGTCGAGATTGGCGTCCGCGGCGTCCTCGTGCATCCATCGACTACCCGCGCTCGCCAGGACCACGTCTACGTCGCTGTCGGCGACCGACCGGTACAGAACGCCCGACTTCGTCGGGCCGTCGTCGCGGGATACGGTGACCTCCTGCCCGACGACCGCGCCCCGATCGCGGTCGTCTCGCTCTCGCTTCCGGATGCGTGGGCCGATCACAACGTCCATCCGCGGAAGCGGGAAGTGCGACTCCGCGACGCCGACTCCGTCGTGTCGGCGATCGAATCGACCCTTCGGGATGCGCTCTCGACCGCCGACGTGCGTCATACCGAGTCGCTCTCGATGGACCTCGACGCGTCGCTGGAGCCACTCGACGAGGGGAATTCGGACTTCAGCGACGTGCAAGTGATCGGACAGTTCCGTGACCTCTACTTGCTCTGTGAACGCGGCTCCGAACTCCTCGTAGTCGACCAGCACGCGGCGCACGAGCGGGTGAACTACGAGCGGCTCCGAACGGCTGTCGGAGGCGACGTCCCGACTATGGCCGTCGATCCGCCAGCGCGCGTTCGCCTGACACCGGCGCAGTCGGCGGCGGTCGAATCCCATCGCGACGCCCTCGCGGCAGTGGGCTACGACGTCGATCAGTTCGGCGCGACGTCTGTGCGCGTTCACTCGGTCCCCGCTCCGCTGGGACGAACGGCCACCCCCGAGACCGTCCGCGATGCGATCGATGCGCTTCGTCACGGTGAGACGCCCGACGACGGCCGTGAGGACCTCCTCAAAGACCTCGCGTGTGATCCCTCGCTGAAGGCGGGCACGGAACTAAGCGACGAAGCGGCCGATAAACTCGTCGAACGGCTCGGGTTATGTGAGAACCCATACGCGTGTCCGCACGGCCGGCCGACGGTCCTCACACTCGACGAAGCGGCGTTCGTCCGCGGATTTGATCGGCGCGGAACGCGGATGGACCGGTGACTGCTGCCGTATCGGCCTCCCGTTGAGGTCGAATTGCTCCCCGCCGAGACGTGATCCGGTAACGATTTGACGCCGTCGTGTGCAGCGTCGGCTGATGAGTTTCGGTCGGAGCGTCGTCATCAGCCTGATCGGTGGCCCGAGATGAGTTTCGCCGCCTCGGTCGCCGGGGAGGCCCGTGCCCTCGTCAGCGGTGGGAAAGGCCGGTCACTCGCGCCGATCGCGGGCACCTGGGGGGTGCTCCTCGGGACGCGAATGATCTACCCTGTGCTGCTGCCGTACTTCCGCGAGTCGTACGGCCTCAGCCTCACCGTCGCCGGACTCCTGGTGACGATTCTATGGCTCGGGTCCGCGCTTGGGCAACTCCCCGGCGGCATCCTCGCCGACCGCCACAGCGAGCGTTCGATGATGGTGACCGGCGCGCTCGTCGTTGCATTCGCGGTCGGAATGCTGGTCGTCTCGTCGACGGCGCTGGCGCTGTTTGCGGCCACGGCGCTGATTGGCGTCGGACAGTCGCTCTATCCGATTGCGCGGATCACGATGCTCGCCGACATCTACCCAGACCGGATCGGGAGCGCGCTCGGCGCGACGATGGCCACGGGCGACCTCGGACAGACCGTCTTTCCGCCCATTGCGAGCGTCCTCGCGGCAGCGATTGCTTGGCAGGCGGGCATCGGGTTCGTCGTGCCGCTCCTCCTCGTCGGCGCGGTCGCGCTCTGGGCGGCACTCCCCGCTCAGGCCGACGCCGAGGGAGGAATCGACGCGCTCTCGCTGGACACTGCCAGGCACGTCATAGCCGAACTCAGCCGCGAGAACGTCGTGTTCATCGCGTTCATCCTCTTTCTGTACATTCTCATCTGGCAGGCCTTCACGGGTCTGTATCCGACGTACCTCGTCGAGGAGAAAGGGCTGGCCTCGTCGACGGCGTCGCTACTGTTCAGCCTCTTTTTCGCGGTTGGCGTCGTAATCAAGCCGGTCGCCGGCGCGACGTACGATCGCGTCGGGCTCCGCCGGTCGCTTGTGGCGGTCCTCTCCGGACCGGTCGTCGGGTTCGCCGTCCTGCCGCTCGTCGAGGGAGTCGCGGCCCTCATCGCCGTCACTGTCGTCGTGAGTCCGATGCTGGGTTCGGGTGCGATCACGCAGTCGTACTTCTCGGACGCGTTCTCCGAAGAGATCCGCGGGACCGGCCTCGGCGTCATCCGCACCGTGACTGCGACGCTCGGTGCGGCGGGCCCCGTGTTGTTCGGGCTGCTGGCCGACCGGGGCTACTTCGACGAGGGCTACTGGCTGCTTAGTGGCGTAGTACTCGTCGTCGTGCTGCTGACGCTTCGGCTACCGTCCGACTGACTGCTCGACGCGGCTGACCGCGACTTACCACTCTTTACAGTCGGCGCACACCGGGTCGCCTTGCTCCGTGCCGACCCACAGCCGTCCGACGACTGCCGCACAGCGTGGGCACTCGACACCCTCCGGTTCCCAGCGGTAGGTCGCCGTTGCCGGTTCCACGTCGCTTGGGTGAATAGATTTTACTCCCTCGTCGGCTCCGGCCCCCTCCGACTCGGTTCCATCTGCCACGCGTTCGTCAGGTCCGGTCTCGTCGGCTACGCTTTCGTCGGCCTCGACTTCTTCGACAACGTCTCCTTTCGTTTCGGCCTCTGTAGTCTCCTCGGCAACGCTCTCGTCGGACACAGCCTCGTCAGTCGTCGTCTGACTGTCCGTGTCGTCGTCGGTGCCACCACGGCCCGTCGACCCGTCGGCGTCGTCGGACCCGGATTCGTCGTCGTCCGCCGTCCCCCCATCGTCGGCACTGAAGAACTCCTCGAGCGAATGGTCCCGACCCTCTGGACTCATACTCGTGTCCAGCCACGGCGCGGACTTAGCGCTGGTGACTCCGCGCGTGCGGCGCTCAATGGCGAACAGCCGGCACGTGACCGCGACTGCGCCCACGCCGACGTGCCGGGCACCCGCTGTCCGACGTGGGACCGTCTCTACGTCACGAGGGTGCTGGCCCCGGTATCGTATATAAACACTCGCCCGGCGTTTCGGCCGAATGGAAACGTACTCGGTCCCCGGCCGACAGGTCCAGGTATGACCGCGCCGTTCTTCGAGCGCCTGGCAGACCGGATCGAGCGGGTCGACAGCGTCGTCTCCGTCGGACTGGACGCCGACCGCTCGCGACTGCCCGATCACCTCGCCGAAAAGGACCTCCCGCGGTGGGCGTTCAACCGCCGCATCATCGATGCGACGCACGAACACGCCGCCTGCTACAAGCCGAACGCGGCGTTCTACGAGGACGCCGACGGGTGGCGATCTCTCCGCGAGACGATTGCGTACGCACACGGCAAAGACGTCCCCGTGCTCCTCGATGCGAAGCGCGCTGATATCGGCAATACCACACGACAGTACGCCCAACTGCTTGACGAGGTCGACGCCATCACCGTGAATCCGTATATGGGCCGCGACTCGTTGCAGCCGTTTCTGGACCGCGAACGTAAGGGCGTCTTCGTGCTCTGTCGCACCTCCAACCCGGGCGGCGCGGACCTGCAGGACCTCGAACTCGACTCCGGGGAAGCGGTCTACGAACGAGTCGCTGCGCTCGCCGATCTGTGGAACGAACACGGGAACGTCGGACTGGTCGTTGGCGCGACCGCGCCGGACGAACTGGAGTCGATCCGCGAGCAGGTTCCGAACCTCCCGTTTCTTGTGCCCGGCATCGGCGCTCAAGGCGGCGACGCCGAGGCGGCCGTTGCGCACGGACTGGCCGAGTTAGCCGAGCGGGACACATCGGTCGACGGGACGTCGTCCGGGGTCGGCGTCGGACTCGTCAACTCGTCGCGCGGAATCATTTTCGCCGGAGAAGACCAGGGCGAGGCGTTCGCGAAGGCCGCCGGAAACGCGGCCCGACGGCTGAAGCGGCGGCTGAATCAGTACCGAAACGGCGACGCGTGAGGGAGCGAGAGACTGTCCGACTCACTGGAACTCCGGAACGTCCTCGGTGCCCTCGGCGAACACGTCGTCGCGGCCCTCGGGGTCGGCGCAGTGGACGCAGACGCCGCGGTCCTGATCGAAGTGTACGGAACAGACGGCGGCCCCGCAGCGGTGACACACGTACTCGGCCTCGCGCTGTTCGCACACCTGACAGACGCCAGTCACGCTCATATCGCAGCGTTGCGGGCGCGCACACTTGAGTCGCGGGGACGCACCGCCCGTCTTAGACGAGCAACGCTCTTTGTCCCCGCGACCGATGAACGGATATGGGCATCACGCTGTACGCGCTCGATGGCTGTCCGTACTGCGAGGCAGTTCACGACGCGCTGCGCGATCACGACGTCGAGTACGAGACCGAGTGGGTCGAGGGACTGCACTCCGAACGCGACGAGGTCAAGCGCGTGAGCGGCCAGCGCGCGGTCCCCGTCCTCATCGACGAGGCGCGTGGCGTCACGATGAACGAGAGCGAAAACATTCTCCAGTACGTCGAACAGACGCTGGCGGACGAAGGCCGATGAAGATCTACACCGGCCGCGGCGACGAGGGGATGACGGATCTCCGGGATATGTCCCGGGTCTCGAAGACGAGTCCCCGGATCGAAGCCTACGGCACTGTCGACGAGGCGAACGCCCTGATCGGCACCGCCCGACCCACGGGATACGACGACATCGACGAGACACTCCAGGACGTTCAGAATCACCTCCACATCGTCCAGGCGGACTTCGCGAACCCGACGCCCGAGGACGACGACCCCGTCGTGAATACGGCCCACGTCGACGAACTCGAGGACGCGATCGACGAGGCCGAGGAGGAACTCGATCCGCTCGAGTCTTTCATCCTTCCCGGAGGGAGCGACGCTGGGGCGACGCTGCACCACGCGCGAGCGGTCGTCCGACGGGCCGAGCGCCGTGCGGTCGACCTGGCGGCCGACAATCCGGTGAACGGCGAAGCGATCCGGTATCTGAATCGTCTCTCGGACGCACTGTTCGTTCTGGCCCGACTCGTCAACGCCCGTGAGGATGTTCCCGAGGAGTCACCGACGTACTGAGCGCCGAAAGACGGTGAAGAAGAACGCTTAAGTCCGGCCACGGGATATCATCGATGCGCGGGGTCGGTGGTCTAGTCCGGTTATGACGGCTCCTTCACACGGAGCAGGCCGGCGGTTCGAATCCGCCCCGACCCATCAGCCGACCGACGCCTCCTGAAGTACCCAAAACCACCAGACGGCGGTGGGCCTTTATATACCAGCAGTCGGAATCCCTCAAACGAATCCACCCGGTCGGCTGGCCCGGGTAGCCGCTGTGTGGCGATTAGAATGAAGTAGTCCAAGCACATTAACGTTTGCCCAAAACGGCAAGAACGGCAAGCGCCCCCACATCTGTTCAGCCAATTATTCAAGCCTCCGACCCCACTTACCTCACTTCGTTCGGTAATTACCGCACACAGCCACGCTACCGGCCATATTCGGAACCCGGTGTGAGATTACTACGCCGGATCTCACTTACTATACGTTTCGCCCCCACAGCGTATGGCGATCGCCGAGATTTGACCTTCCGGCAATATTAACCTATCGCTCAGAAAATAAGATTCCCTGAATACGGCTGATCGCTGGTTCGATTTCGTCTAAACTACGCAGTCCTTGAATACCAAATCGACCTGTGGAAAATAGTAAGAAAGTGA
>NZ_JBDGQZ010000049.1:0-28966 GCF_042218505.1 Halobellus sp. | reverse complement strand
ACCCGCGTCTCAGCCTCCACAAGGCTGAAGGATAGTCCACTACCCTAACCCGGACGCGCACCTTCTCGTACCTCCGTCGCAGTCAAATACGTTACGACTCTCCTGCGGAGTGCGCCGGTCTCCCACAGACGGATCTACTGTCTGCCGCACCGCGAACCTTTTGTCGCCGAACGCGCTACGAACGGGCAACCGTGGCTATCACGGACAAGATCTACCTGAAGAATCATCGCCAGATCGTCTCCCAGTTGGACGTAACCATTCCGAAGGGCGCGTTCTCCGGTGCGACGATGGACGTCCTCTACTCGGGCGAGGGGATGACGAAACTCGACGACGCCACCCGCGACCGCCTCCTAGACTTCGCCGAGGATTTCCTCGACCCGAAGAACCCAGACGACCTCTACACGGGCTACCCCGAACGGCAGTTCGTCCGCTACATGCTGGAACTGCGCGCGCAGGGCCTCGGTCCCGACGCCATCGTCGACGTGATGAGCGACGAATATATGCTGTACGCGTATCCCGGCGACGTCCTCTCGTTCCTCGACAGCGCCGTCCGGACGCTGGAGGCAGCGGAGACGCTCGCCGAGGTCGAAGGTAACGACGAGATGGAAGCGAAAATGCGGAAGGCGCGGCGGGCGCTCTCGGGGTAACGCTGGTACTGGGACTACTCAGCCTGAGTCGTCCCGCGGTCGGTCTCCCGAGAGCGGCCGCTCGAACCCGTCGAGGCTATCCAAGTCGAAAGGATGGTTCTTCCGCCTCGCTCTCGTCGAGATCCTCGAGTTGAATGATCTCCTCGTTCTCGTCTTCGAGTTGCTCGCGGAGGTAGTTCACGTACCGCTTGTGCTCTTCGAGTTGCTCGCGGAGATGGTCGGCTTCCAGTTCAAGCCGTTCGTGCTCTCTAACGAAACTCTTCGGCACTTTGACCTTCGGCGGGAAACTCTCTTCGTCGCCGTTGCGGAGCTGTTCGAGTTCGTGTTCGGGGACGACCTGGACCTGGCCGTCGTGGGCAACGAGCGTGTCCACGTAATCGCGGAAGACCGCCGACAACGAGATGTCGCGCTCTTCCGCGATCTCCCGGAGCGTCTCGAACGCGTCCTCGTTAACGCGGAACGAGATCGTCTTGTTTTTGTTGCCCATAATCTCGTCTGTCAGTACGTCGGTCGATCCACTTAATGCTTCGTCAGACGTTGCCACGAAATCGGCGTCTCAGGGCCCGCCTACGGCTCCGGCTGGAGATCCTCGGTCGATTCAAGCGCACCGCCCGCGCCGCCGAGGCCGAGTTCGTCTCCGTCGGACTCCTCGAGACTCTCCAGCGCCGAGACGGCCGCCCCCGTGTACCGATCGGTCGGGAGGTCGTACTCCTCGCGGGCCATCCGCGCGTACTCGTTCCCCTCTTCGTCGAACGCACCGATGCGATCGATCGTCCGCTCGGCGGTCTCGACGACCCAGCGGTCCCGGGTCGCGGCGTCGACGACCTGGATCGATTCCGGTCGCACGGAGACGTTGACCGATCCGTCGTCGGTCTCGTACGTCCGCGGCTTGCCGACGACGGCGACGTACGCCGGCGCGTCAAGATCCCGGAGCGTGCCGGCGGCCTCGGGTTGATACTGCCCCGCGTAGACGAAGAACGTCCCCGTCGGGTCGACAATGCGACCGCGCCAGTACTCGTTGTCCTCGCCGACGTCGTCTTTTTCGGTCAGCGTGCCGACGAAGAATACTCGGTTCGCCTTCGCCCCCGTGGGGAGCAACTGGTAGACCGGCGCGCGGTCGTCCTCAGACTCTTTGAAGGTGAAGGCGGCGTCGTTGAACTCGTCTGCGAACACACGCCGCGCGACTTCTCGAGACGGAATCTCGTTGGAACTCATCTCAGATCGACCTCGCTTTGATCAGGACCGCTTCGGGATCGGTTGGTTCGGTGAGCCGTTCGACTTCGTCGGCCAGGACGTACCGACCCAACTCGGGACCGGAGACCCGGTAGTACGTTCCGAGGAGATCCTCGCGCATCTCCTCGACGACGACGGCCGTGTCGAGTGCGTCTTTCGCCATCTGCTGGGCCTCGTTGAGCGTGATCCCGGTGAGGTCCTCAGTGACCCCGCGGCCGAGGATGACCTCGTGGACGGTCTCGCCGTCGTCGAGGACGCCCTTGATCCGGAGATCGAACTCGCCCTCGACGTCGCCGTGCTCCGAACAGCGCCCGTTCTGGAGGACGCGCGTGCAGTTGTCCTCCGGGCATCGCTTGATCAGGCCGCTTCCCGACTGGATGTCCACGAGCGCGCCCTCGACGGTGACGGCGTCGTCGCCGACTTCGATGTCCTCGTCGAGGTGCTCGATAGTCGTCGTTCGGTTGAGTTTCACCGAGTAGTCCCCCTGGTACTCGTCGGTGACGACGTTACCCAGGTGGTAGGCCGCGCCCTCTTCGAGTTCGGGGAGGTCTGAGGTCTCGAAGGCGACGAACTTCGTCCGGCCGGACTCGTCGCCGAGCAAGCCAACCTGTGCGATCGACTCGCTCCGCGGCTCCCAGAGGTCGACGACCTTCGCGGTCACGTCGATCCACTGTTCGTCCTCGTCGATGTCGGCCACGCGGACCTCGTCGTTGCCGCCCTGACCGATCTCGTCGCGTTCGAGGCCGGCCTCTTCGAGGTAACTGTTTTCGACTGACCGGCGCGCCTCGTCGACGGGCACCCGGTACTCATCGACGAGCGTCTCCAGACGCTCCTCGACGTCTGACTCATCGACGTCCAAGTGCTCCGAGAACTGTTCCGCTATCTCCGCTGCGTGTGTTCGCAGGTCTGACATAGTTGCAATCGCCTCCACCTTGTTTTCCGTTGGGAGGCACACGGCGTTTGGTTCCCGATCGGTAATAAACTGTTGTAACCGGAGTGAACGTGAAAAAGCGTCCGTTTACCGCCGCTGCGCCACGAAACCGACCAACGGATTGATACCACTCGCGCCACCACACACAGCCGATGAGCGACCGTCTCGAACGGATCCTCCGACGGAAGTTCCGCGAGGCCGGGCGGCAGTACGCTCGCGCCAGGGATGCGTATCAAGAGGGCCGCGACGACGAGGAAAACGGACGCGCGGAGGAGGACGTCGTGCGCGCGCTCCCCCGCGACGACGAGGGGCGGGCGAAACTCGTCTGCCGTCGCGAGGCCGAGCGCCGCGCGGTCCACGTCGACGCCGACGGCACCCCGGCGTGCTTCGAGGCGGGGCACCCTGATTGTGAAGGCTGTCTGGCTGACGTCCGCGACAGCATCGTCGAGACGTGGGAATGACGGGAGGCTCGACGCCCGCCGGGCCGGTGGTCGCCGTCGTCCTCGCCGGCGGCACCGGATCGCGGTTGTATCCTGCCAGCCGATCCGACCGTCCGAAGCAGTTCCTCTCGCTGTTCGAGTCGAACTCGCTGCTCGAACAGACCGTCTCGCGCGCACGAGACGTGGCTGACGAGGTAGTCGTCGTCACCCGGGAATCCTACGCAGACGGCGTCCGCGAGCGCGTTCCGGACGTCGACGTTCTGGTCGAACCGGTCAGCCGCGATACCGGTCCGGCACTGCTCTACGCCACGGCACGCGTTGACGCGGCGTTCACCGATCCGGTGATCCTCGCCCTCCCGAGCGATCATCTCGTCGGCACGGGCTTCGCCGCCGCCATCCAGCGAGGGACCGAGGTAGCCGCCGCGACCGGTCGGCTCGTCACGTTCGGCGTCGAGCCCACCCGGCCGGAGACGGGGTACGGCTACATTGAACCCACACGGCGACCGTCGGCCGCAACAGAGTCCGATTCCGACGCCGAACCGGACACCGCGTGGGCCCCCGTCCAGTCGTTCCACGAGAAGCCAGACCCCGAAACTGCCGAGTCCTACGTCGCTGCCGGCCACTACTGGAACGCCGGGTTGTTCGCCTGGCGGCCGTCTGTCTTTCTGGAGGCGGCCGCCGACTCCCCAATCGCTGGGGTGGCGACGGCCCTCAGATCGATCGAACTGCCCGCGACTCTCGACGCGGGGTTCACCGCCGCGGACGTCGCTGGCGTGTTCGAGTCCGTCGATCCCGTGAGCGTCGATTACGCCATTTTCGAGGTCGCCGAGGAGGTCGCCGTCGTCCCGGTCTCGTTCCCCTGGGACGACGTCGGCGCCTGGGACGCGCTGGAGCGAGTCGTCGACCCCGACGATGACGGGAACGTCACCGCAGGCACCGTCGAACTCCACACCCTGGACGCCGGAGACAACGTCGTCGCCGCCGACGAAGCGCACGTCTCACTGATCGGCGTCTCAGACCTCGCGGTCGTGACCTGGGACGACCGCGTCCTCGTGGTGCCGAAAGACCGCGCACAGGACGTCAAACAGCTCGTTCGACGGCTGGAAGAGCGAGGCGAGTTCTGAACTGCAGTAGTCGGGCGTTCCAACCGGTCGAACCCGGCTTAGCCGTCGAATCCGGCGAGCCCAGTCAGTCGGCGGAGCGGCGCACCTGCACGCGCCCGCCGGTCGTCACGCCGACGAGCAGCGACTCTCGCACCTCTCTACCCTGAACAGCGTCGCCCGCAGCGTCGGAGATGGACTTCATCAACTCCGGCGCGGTCCGGTTGACCTTCACTCCGGCTTCGTCACAGGCGTCGTACACTTCCTTCGGGACGTCGTAGAGGTCGGTTCCTTCTTCGACGGAGACGCGGACGGGCGCAGCCAACGCCTCGGCGAAGGCGACCGTCTCGCGCGCCTTTTCCACGTTTCGCCGCGCGCTCGACTCCACGCTGGAGACGTTCGCCCGCGACGTCCCGAGCATCGACGCGATTTTCGACTGACGGACGCCCCGCTCTCTGAGCACCAGCACTTCAGCCTGCCGCCGCGTCAGCACGCTCTCGTCGGCGTCGAATCCGATCTCGCCGAGTGCTTCATCGACCTCGAGCCTCGGTTCCGACTCCGCATTCGACGAGTCGACGCCGTCGCGACTGCCCGTGTCGTCCGACCCGCCGGAGTTCTCTCCATCCACACCCGACTTTAGGTCGTCCCGCTCGGCGTCGTCCATATGCCCACTTTTGGGTCCGCGTGCAAAAAAGATACAGAAGCGACGCGGGGCCAGGCAGCCCCTGCCACGGAGTTCCGACCGACTCCGGCGAGTTCTCACAACGACGACTGTCCGTGCCGTCTCTTCCCGCGATCCGACAGGGGGCTATCCGCCCCAGAAGTTGTCTCGGCTGCCGAGTGCGGTCGATCTGTCGCGTCCGCTCGTTCGCTGGTCGTTCGAGTCGTTGTCGTCTGAGGCCTCGGTATCCTCGTCGCCGTCGTCGGCTTCGGCCTCGTCCTCGTCTTCGTCGAGCGGGATTCGCTCGACGACCCTCTTCGCCGTCGCGTGATTAGACTTCACCCGGTCGATCCGGACCACCGCGCGGGCCTCCGGTAACAGGCCGTCGATGAGCACGATGAACCCGTCGTCGGTCCGACCGACGCCGGCCCCGCTCTCGTGGATGTCGTCGACGTCGACGACGACCTCCTCGCCCGGCTTGACCGGTTGGGCCTTCAGGTCGCGGATGGGCTGATCGTAGTTGTTACACCACTCTGCGCCGCCGCGGTCACCGTAGTACTGACACCCCATCCCGTCGATCCGCTCAGAGAACCGGGGGCAGTCGTCGGCCAACGGACAGTCGGACATAGAATCGAATACTCCACGGCCTGTCTAAACGCTTGCGGGTCCGTGGGCGATCGGCCGTCGATACTGCCGCTGCGGCCGCTGGGTCAATCGCCCCGTTACGCGCTCGGAACCGCTCACCGCAACGCTTTCGACCGTCTCGCTCCGAGTAGTGGTATGTCCCGTCGTGTCCCCGAGTTCGCCGTCATCACGGGGGTGTTTCTCGGAATCTCGGCTGTCGTCTCCGGTGCCGTCCTCGGGTGGGGCCTCTACGCGACTGTCGTCGTGGCTGCCATCGTCTCATACCCGTTCGTCGCGTTCGGGATCCTCCGCGACGACGACCCCGCCGCCACGCTTCGCCCGCGGTGGCTCCTCGCCGCCGGCAGCGTCGTCGCGGCCGGCGGCGCGCTCGGTGTACTCCTCGACGACGCGACCCCGCGCGGTGCGCTCTTTGCGCTCCTGGTCGGCGCACTTCTCGCCGCCCCGGCCGCTGGCTACGCGACCCGCTATGAGGCTGACGTCAACCCCCTCCCGGCCCGGACCACCGTCCTCACCGGCGGCCTCCTCGGTGTCGGACTCGTCGGAACTGGCGTTCTCCTCGAGGCTCCGTACATCGGCACTGGCGCGGGCGTCGTCCTCGGACTCGGTTCCGCACTCTACGGGACGGCCCGCGGCGTTGCGTTCGACGCGCGGACGAAGCGCCTCGCCGCCGGAGCCGGTGGGCTGTTCGGCCTCGGAGTCGTCGCCGTCGGTGTCGTTCAGGGCGACTCGCTGACGCCGTGGCTACTGGTCGGCACGGCAGTCGCGGTCGTCCCGAGCCTCTACGTGGCGTTGACCTCAGCAGTGGATCGGCGGTCCTCGCGGGCTCGCTGAGCGTTACGCTCGCCTCCCGGACTATGCTAGCGGCGTCCGCTCGACGACCGTCCCATCGGCCGTCGGATACTGCTCGACGATCTCCCCCTCGGAGAGGTCGCCTTCCTCGATCATCTCCTCAAGCAGCCACCACGCCACCTCGACGTGATCGGACTTGACCGTGTAGAACTCCTCGGGGACGCCGAGAGCGTCGAGTTCCTCGGGCGAGATCCAGGTCTTCCCGTAGACGAGCGTCCCGTCGTCGGTCACCTCGTCGAACGGGCGACGGATGTTCCGTGCCATCCGCTTGAGACGATTGCGGTGCTGAGCAGCGTCCTTGAACACGGAGGTACAGAAATAGACCCGTTCGTGATCGCCCATTGTCTCCAGGATCTCCTCCTTCGAGCCGTCGACGGCGGACATATGCCCGTCTTGTAACTCGAAACCCTGCTCTTGCATCCGCCGGTAGTTCCCGTCGCTCATCTCGAACTCGTTGACGTTACAGAACTCGGCTGCGCCCTCGTCGAGGAACTCTATGAACTCCTCCTCGGCGCGTATTCCGGGAATCTCGAACGCCGGAGTGAGCCCCTCTTCGCGGGCGATGTAGAGGATCTCTTCCCACTCGGTCCCGTGGAGGTCGCCCCACAGTTCGTACGGCGGGTGGAACCGAATCTCGTCGAGTCCCGCCTCCGCGAGGCGTCGCATATTCTCCCGACCGCCGGTGATGCCGGTGTAGAGGTGCGTGTGGTGGTCCTCCCCGAACTCGTCTTTCAACAGCGAGAGGTACCGCGTCGTCTTCGCCATCGCCTCCTGCGGTTCGCCGCCGGTGATCGAGGTGCCGAGTGCGCTCATCCGCTTGGCCTCCTCGATCACGTCGTCGTCGGACTCAACGAGTCGCTCGTTGGCGTAGACGTCCGTGACGTTCTTCCGGTTCTCGCCGAGCGGGCAGTAAAAGCAGTCGCGCTGGTCACAGTAACCATAGACGAAAAGCACCATCTTTCCGCCCTTCGCGCACTGCTCACAGCCCTTCGATATCATTCGTCTCTTCCTACCGGTCCGAGACTCAAAAGTCGTGCTATGTGGAACAGATCTGGAACGTTCGGCCGACAAGCGAGACCTCACCCGGCACTGGCAGTCCCACCGCGGAACGAGACGCTGCCGAGGGCACGCTCGACGGTCGATCTGTTGGCCCCACTGATGACAACGACGACGACAGCGTCGTTACGAGCAGTGTGCGTGACGTGGACGGGCGTCCCCGCAGCACCGGGGAGCACTCGGACAGTCCGTTCTCGGTCGAGTATCGACGCCGTGTAGTTGCGCTGTGTCTCGTTGCCGAACGAGGGGAACTCGACCGACTCAGTGGCCATCCGTGCCCGGTCTGCCGGCGACATCGCCTGAATACGGTACTCCCCGGCGTACGTCTTCTCCGGAGTCGTGTAGACGACGACGGTGTCTGCCCCGCTGACATTGTCGTATGTGCGGGCGCGGCTCGAAACCCGCACGGATCGGTTTTGTGGATCCTCCCAGTTCGAGGTACGATCCCAGAACATCCGCATCTCGACCGGCGAGACGTCTGCCGTCCGCTCGTACCCCGACAGCGACATCGTCGCGTTTCGCGTCGGCTTGTCGGTCTCCTGTACGGTCGTACCGCATCCAGCAAGCAGCACGAGTCCGACCACCACTAACGTCGCAACTTGTCGTTCCACACGTGATTATGTGTCATACCCCGAGGCACAATACTCCGACGGCCGATTCGCCGTTGTCACTCCACTCGTCTGTCCCTCGTAGTTCGTCTCCTGCAATCATCCGTCTCCCGTTTTCGGCGGACCTGTCTCCACGTTCGTCCGGCTACTCCCGAAAGCAGATATACTGCGATTACGTACTCCACGTAGATGCTGCTGGTCCTCTGTGTCGATCTCGACGACGACCTCGGCCGCAAGACGGGGCTGGACACCCCCGCCGTCGGTCGGGACGCCGTCGAATCGGCCGCCGTGGACCTCGCGACCGCCGACCCGGAGGACTCCGACGTCAACGTCCTCTTTCAGGGCATTCACGAGCACGACGACCTCGAGGTCGATCCCGACGTCACCGAGGAGGTCACTGTCGCCGCCGTCACCGGGGCTCAGGCCGGTGACGTGAAAGCCAACCGCGCGATCGGCGAGGAGATCGACCGCGTGCTCGCGGGACTGTCGACCGGGGAGAACGTGAGCGCCATCGTCATTACTGACGGCGCGCAGGACGAGTCGGTCCTGCCGATCGTCCGATCGCGGGTTCCGATCGACAGCGTCCGCCGGGTCATTGTCCGCCAGGCACAGGATCTGGAGTCGATGTACTACACGATGAAACAGGTCCTGGCGGATCCCGAAACCCGCGGGACGATTCTGGTCCCGCTCGGCATTTTACTTCTCATCTACCCGTTCGTCACTATCGCGAGTTTCTTCGACGTTCCCGGTGCGGTCGTGCTGGGGGTCATCTCCGCGCTACTGGGCCTCTACACGCTCTTCCGTGGACTGGGTCTCGAAGACGCGGTCGACGACACCGCAGCCCGCATCAGAGACGTTCTCTACGAGGGCCGGGTCACGCTCATCACCTACGTCGCCGCCGCTGCGCTGCTCGTCGTCGGCGGGTTTCGCGGTTACGCGCTCTCCGAGACCGTTCGCGCGAGTGTCCTCGATCCTACTGCGCCAATCGTTCTGGCCGCGCTCGTTCACGGGGCCGTCCAGTGGTTCGCCGCCGCTGGCGTCACTTCGAGCCTCGGACAAGTCACAGACGAGTATCTCGCCGACCGCTTCAAGTGGCGCTACCTGAACGCGCCGTTCTACGTGATGGCCATCGCGATGGTTCTCTACGTCGTCTCGGGGTTCTTCCTGCCGCGCGGGATCGACGGAGTACAGTGGTTTTCACTCACGGAACTGGCAATCGGGCTCACCGCGGGGACGCTTCTGGGCGTGTTCAGCACGCTCGTGTTCGCGATAGCGGAATCGCGGTATCCTACCAGTCCGGAAACCGATACCGATGCGGCGCGCGGGTAATCGCTCTGAGATCGCACGGCTCGTGGGGAGTTCCTCGCAGACCGCACGGGTCGCGGATGACTCCTCGCAGGCGCTACCGCTTGCGGACGACGACAAACTCGGCGAGATCCTGTAAGTAGCCCAGCGGCTCGCTATCGTCGACCTCCGAGGCCTCCAGCGCGCTGAGCGCCTGACTCGACTGTTCGTGCGCTCGCTCGTTTGCCTCCGCCGCAGTGAGGTCCGTCACCTGCACCAGCGAGGGGCGATCCATCTCGGCGTCCTGGCCGGTCGGCTTACCCAACTCCTCGGCCTCGGCGGTGGCGTCGAGGACGTCGTCGCGGATCTGGAAAGCGACGCCCACCCGTTCGGCGTACTCGCCGAACGCCTCGACGGTGAAGGGGTCGGCCCCTGCCGCGACCGCGCCCAACTCGGCTGCCGCGCGGAACAGCGCCCCGGTCTTCCGGCGCGCGAGTTCCATATACTCCGCTTCGTCCGTCGGCTGCGCTACCAACTCGGTGGCCTCTCCCTCCCCGAGTTCGACCATCGACTCGGCGACGATCTGGGTCGCCTGATCGTTCTGTGAAAGGAGTGCGAACGCTTCGCCCAGCAGACCGTCCGAGGCGACGATCGCGGGGCCGTATCCGTACTCGGACCAGGCGCTCGCCGTCCCGCGGCGGACGTCCGAACGGTCGATGATGTCGTCGATGACGAGTGAGGCGTTGTGGACGAGTTCGATCGCGACCGCGAAATCGACGGCGGCGTCAGGATCGCCACCGCACGCTTCGCACGCGAGGACGGTCACCGCCGGACGCACGCGCTTGCCGCCGGCCAGCGCGACGTGGGCGACTTCCGCGGAGAGTTCCGGCGGATCGACGGCCTCGATGACCTCCTCCAGGCGGTCTTCGACCATCGAGACCCGACGCTCCAGATACTCCATTATCCCTCGCTGAGGATGGCGCGGCAAAAGAGGTTCCGGAAGCGACCCCGATTCGTCTCCCGAGGTGGTTCCGAGTTGTCACCGGAACCGGGGGGCGCCGACCCGACTACCGCAACAGATCCGTGCGTTATTCGTCCGTTCCGTTCTGCTCGTCGTCGGGAAGCGAAATCAGGTTCTCACGGCCCAAGCGGAGTTTATTGACTCGTCCTTCGTCCGCCATTGTCGACAGGAGTTGCGAGACCTTCGCGTCCGACCAGCCCGTCTCGTCGACGATTGTGGCCTGTTTCATCCGCCCGCCGTTCTGCTCCAGCAGGTGTTCGACGCGCTCCTCGTCCGAGAGCAGCGAGGGATCGATGCCCTCGCTCTCGTCGTCAGCGTCGTCGACGTCCCTCTCGGTGTCGGTCGTCGGTGTGGCATCGGAGTGCTCAGAGACACCTGCCGGAGGGGCCGCCTCACTACTGTGGGGCTCGTCTGCTGGCCCTTCCGGCCGCGTGACCTCGTCACCGGACGCTCTCCGTCGATCCGGCTGGACGGTCTGTCGGCCGCGAAGCACCCACGCGCCGGCCGCAATCGCCACCGCGATAACCGCGCCGCCGCCGATGAGGCTCAGGGGCAGCCGATCCGCCGGGCCGACGGTGGAGTACACGATCCGGAGGTCGCGGTCGCCCTCAAAGTCAGAGGGTTCGGTGAAGATGATCGCACTCTCGCGCTGCTGGACGGCGATGCTCGTACTCGTCACGGTGTATCCGTCGGGCGGTCGGATCCGGATCGTCTGGTCGGCGTCGAAGATCGAGAGCCACGTCTGTCGGTCGTCCTCCTCGGCGCTCGGAAGCGAGAACACGTCTTCGAGCACGAGCGTCTGGTTGTCGCCCTGTTCGAGGAAGTTGATCCAGGTGAAGGTGAGCGCGAGCGTGCCGGTCCCCCGGTCAGCATCGACCGAACCGCGGTACGTGACGTTCGTGATCGACATCTCCCGACCGGTCGCCTCGCTGGCCTGCTGGCTCAGCGCCTCGAACAGCATTACGCGCGGTCCCACGACCCCTTGCTCGTTCTCGTAGCGGGACGCAATTCGTCTGAACCCTTGTGTCTCGTTTTCGGTCTCGAGTGGGTATTGCATCTCGACCTGCCAGTACGCGCTCCGATCGGGACGCAGGGAGATTGTGACGCTGGTTTGCGGGAGCGTCGACTCTCCATCCGTCACTTGTGGTTCGACGACGCCCCCGTCGGGATCCGCCCCGAGCGCGAGCGCTGGTGCCGGTGCGGTGGCGGCGACGACGAGAAGGAGGGCCAGCAACGGCGCGGAGATCCGCATTGGCAAGCAATCTTCGTGGAACGCTCAAAACCCTTTCCATCACGCTACTATCCGCCGATGCCTGCCACCAGCACCCGTTCTGAAAGCCGCGGCGCGCCCCTCGTTGCACCTCCCTCTTGTCCGGTGATATCAAGAACTTCGTGGCATTTCGAAATGACCCCGTTTTTTGTAACGGCCAGATGTATCTCCCGAGTATGCGTGCCGCCCCGCTCACCCTCGCAGTTCTTCTCCTCGTTTCGGCGGTTGCTGGGAGCGTGCCAGCGGCCACGCCGAACAGCCCCTCACAGCAGTCGGCTCGGGCGACCCCACCTGACGCCGGTCGGACACCGGCCGCCGTCGGTTCGACACCGACGCTCGGCGACCTGGCCGTATCCGGAGCCCCGACAGCCCAAGTATCAACGCCCGAGGAGCCGCCCGAACGGCTGATCAACGTCCTCGCAGTTCCCGACAGCGCGGCGACGCGGAGTACGCTCGACACCGAGTACGTCGAACTGGGCAGTGGCCTCGGGTTCTCCTCCGACGTGACAGACGCCCACCTCCGGACCGAGTCTGTCATCGAACGTATCGAATCCGCAGAGACCCGCGAGACGCGGCAGCAGTACCTGCTCCAGTCTGTCAGCGAGGTCGAACAGCGGATCGTCGCGCTCCGCTCCCGCCAGCGGCAGGTGGCCGCGGCGTACGGCCAGGGGGAACTCCCGCCCCGGCAACTGCTGTACGAACTTGCGTTGATCGACGCCGAAGCCCGTGAACTCGAAGACCGACGAAGCCGACTGCAGTCGCTCGCTCAGTCGACGTCCGGGTTCAGCATCTCAGCCTCCCGCTTCGGGAACATCGAACTCGAACTGAACACGCTCACCGGTCCCGTCCGGGGCTACGCGGCCGCGGTGCTCCGCGGTGAAGCCACCTCCGGCCGGTTCTTCGTTCAGACCGGACCGAACAGCATCACTCTCGCAGTCATCCGCGACGGAACGTACGTCCGTGAGGTGTTCCGCGGACCGCTCCGCGGTGAGACCGGCGATTCGTTCTCTCTCGTCGAGGCCGTCAACGTCACCGAGCAGGCGTACCCGACGGTGGCGGACCTCCGACTCCGCGACGACACGCTGGGGAATCCCGACAGCGACAGCGCGCGAGTGACCATCGAGCACAGGCGCGGGCGACTGGTCGCCTTTGTCGACAGCGGGAGCAAACGGGTCTTCCAGGAGTACCAGTACCGCCCGATCGACCAGGTGGTCACGAGGTCGCCAACGTCGGCGGTCAGAGATGCGATGAACCTGACGGCGTACCGGACGTACCCCGGCGGCCCGGTCAGACTCCAACTCAACAGCACGGAGACCGGTGAACCGATCGACGCCCAGATCACGGTCGGACCGGCCGGCGGTCGAAGCACCGTCGTCGGACAGACCGGACCGGACGGCTCGCTGTGGACGCTGGCGCCGAGCAACCGGTATCAGGTGACGGCGATCGACGGCAGTTCGGTCGTCGTTCTTTCCGTCCAGCCGACCTCGACGCCGGCGGTCTACGGCGCGCTCAACGAGACAAACGAAACCGGAACGGCGACCGCTGATACCTCGACGTAGCACGCTCAGTCTCCGCGACCGTCCGAGCCTTCTTATCGGATCGGGCGGCCAACGCCGCTGTGACCTCCCGAGCCGCAGCCCCAGTGGTCGGTGTCGCGCTCCTCCTGCTCGTCGGCGTCGGCCTCGGCGGCGTCGTCGCCGTGAGCGCGGAGGCCGTCGTATCGGCCACGGGCGGGCCGCCGGCCACCGCCACGTCGGCTGCTGGTGCGTCGGAGACGGTCGGCCTCTCGCTCACGCTCGACGACGACACGGTCTCGCTGACACACGAGGCCGGGCCGGCGCTCGAACTGGCGGCGGTCGAACTGGTGGTGACGGTCGACGGCGTTCCGCTCCGGTATCAGCCGCCGGTCCCGTTCTTCGCGGCCAGCGGGTTCCGGGCAGGACCGACCGGGCCGTTCAACGTCGCCAGCGACGACAGCTGGTCGATCAGTGAGACCGGTTCATTCCGGCTGGCGGCGACGAACGCGCCACGCCTGGCTCCGGGACGGACGGTGTCGGTCACCGTGCTCGTCGGGAACGAACGTGTGGGTCGCGTGCGCGGAGTGGTCGATTGAGGGGGTGTACGTGTGAGTGCGACAGATACGCTACACAGCGAATTGAATCGACGACCACAGTGCCCCAGCTGATAGAATCCTCGGTCGAAGCGACCGGGTACGCCTCGGGGTCGGTCTACTCGTCAGGAGCGCGCGCGATGGTCGTGATCGCTCGTGGACTTCCAGGGTAGGCTTGCTGGATGTGGTGCTCGATGTCGACGAAGCCGGCCTCCTCGAACATCCGCTGGGCCTCGGTCTCGTCGTAGAACAGCATAATCGCATCCGCGAGCTCCTGAAAGAGCCGGTTGTTCGGGTAGTCCGGCCCGACGACGAGGACGCGGTGACCGGGCTTGACGACGCGTCGGAACTCGGCCAGCGCGTCGACGGGGTTCGGCCAGTACTCGATCGACCCGGACGACCAGACGACGTCGAACGCGTCGTCGGCGAAGGGAAGGCGTTCGGCGTCACCGCGGTAGAACCGAACCTTCTCTCGGGTCCCGAACTTCTCGAACGCCTTCTCCATCTGGTGTCGGCTCTGATCGAGGCCGTGGATGTCGTCGGTGTAGCGGAGCAGCCCCTCGGTCGCGAAACCGGTGCCGCAGCCGACGTCGAGGACGCGGTCGCCCTGCTCGATGGCGAGCCATTCCAGCGCCGCGTCGCGCATCTCCTCGTTCCAGATGAAGGGGTTGATCTGGTCGTATACCTTCGAGAGGTATTTGTAAAACAGGCGCGCATTGGCCTTGTCTTCGAGGACTCCCATCGCCCGCCACTTAGCACGGGGGAAGCATAACGGTGCGGATCCGAGCGCGGAAACCTGTCACACAGAGGAATATTCGACCGGCGTATCCGCGATCGATTCCGGATATAGGAGCGTTTGCAAGCCCTCGCTCACTCGATCGCACGACTGCGTGCGATCGGATGTGTACTCAGCTGCAGACGCTACGATACTCGCCCCGAATCCGACGTGTCATATCATCGCACGGCCGTCACTAACGGGGGAGTTCCGCAAACACCTTATACGCTGCTTACCGAAAGTTTCGGTGATACGAGTATGCCGAGACCAGAGGTTCTCGAACGGATCAAAACGGCCGAGTCCGAAGCCGACGAGATCGTCGCGGAGGCGGAGGCGGACCGCGACGAGCGAATCGAGGAGGCGCGGCGCGAGGCCGAGGAGATCCGTAGCGACGCAGAAGCTGAGGCCGACGAGTACGAGGCGGAGCGGCTCGAAGAGGCCCGAAAGGAGATCGAGGCCGAGCGTGAGGAACTCATCGAGGATGGCAAAGCCGAGCGGAACGAACTGGTCGCGTCCGCCGAGGAGAACGCGGACGAGGCGGTCGAATACGCGATCAGCCAGTTCGAGGAGGCGGTAAATGCTCAGACCTGAGCAGATGAGCAAGGTCTCGGTGACGGGATCGAAGGATGTTATGAACGCCGTCGTCGAGACCGCACACAGCCTGAATCTCCTGCACGTCACCGAGTACGACGGCTCCTGGGAGGGCTTCGCCCCGGGCGATCCCGTCAAGGGCGCAGAGGAGTCCTCCGACCGACTCGTCACCGTGCGGTCGCTCGAGAGCATCCTCGACGTCGACGGCGAGGACGCCGGTCCGACGCGAATCGTCACCGACGACGCGATCGAAGAGGAACTCGAAGCGATCCGAACGCGCGTCAACGAACTCGACGACCGCCGGAGTGATCTCCGCCAGGAGATCCGCGACGTCGAAGACCAGATCGAAGCGATCGAGCCGTTCGTCGACCTCGGAATCGACCTCGATCTGCTGTGGGGGTACGACACGCTTCAGGTGGCCGTCGGTGAGGGCGACCGCGACGCCATCGAACGGGCGATTGTCGACGCCGAGAACCTCCGCTCACACGAGGTCTTCACTGGCGACAACGTCCTTGGAATCTTCGCTCAACCCACAGGCGACGCCGATGAGGATGCACTGACTGATACGCTGGTCAGCGCGGACTTCTCGTCGTATGAGATTCCGGACGCTGCGGGCACCCCCGACGAGTACAAAAAGGAACTGGAACACGAAAAACAACAACTCGACTCGAAACTTTCGACGGTCGAGAACGAACTCGAATCGGAGAAGGTGGAGGCTGCGGGCTTCCTTCTGGCTGCCGAGGAGAAACTCTCGATCGACGTCCAGAAAACCGAAGCGCCGCTGTCGTTTGCGACCACCGAGAACGCGTTCATCGCCGAGGGGTGGATTCCCTCCGAACGGTACACCGAGTTCAAGGGCGTTATCAAAGAGGCAGTCGGTGAACGCGTCGAGATCGAAGAACTCGAGCGCGCAAGGTTCTCGACGGACGGGACCGACCACGTCCGCGAGGACGTCCCCACCGGTGGTACCGGCGGCGTCGAGGCACCGACGCCGGCCGCCGACGGCGGTGCTGCCGACGCAGACGCCCGCGCCGACGGCGGCAACGCAGTCGTGATGGCCGACGACGAACCGCCGACCGTTCAGGACAACCCCGGTGCCGTCAAACCGTTCGAGATCCTCGTGCAGGCGGTCAACCGCCCGAGCTACTACGAGTTCGACCCGACAGTCATTCTCTTCCTCACGTTCCCGGCGTTCTTCGGCTTTATGATCGGGGACTTAGGATACGGCATCATCTACACGGCGATCGGCTACTACCTCTACACCAACTTCGCGGACCGCCCGGCGTTTCGGAGTATGGGCGGCGTGACCATCGCAGCCGGGCTGTTCACGGCGCTGTTCGGCATCCTCTACGGTGAAGTGTTCGGACTGCACCTGATCGCGACGTACTTCTGGGAGGGCTTGATCGGGCTCTCGCACGCCCCGATCGAGAAGGGACTCTCGCCCGAGGGAATCGAGTGGGCCCGTGGGTGGCTCGTCGTGAGCGTCCTGATCGGGATCTTCCACCTCAACGTGGCGTGGATCTTCGGCTTCTTCGAGGACCTCGAACTCCACGACCTCAAGCACGCGATCTACGAGAACGGCTCGTGGCTCCTGATGATGAACGGGCTGTGGGTGTGGGTTTTCAGCGACGCGCTCCGCCCAGTCGTCCCCGAGTTCCTCTACACGACGTTCTCCAGTGAGGGCGTCCTAGCGCTCGGATTCAGCGGCTTCCCAGCGATGGAACTGTTCACCATCCCCGGCGTCGGACCGGTCACGGTCCCGCTGCTTGTGTTCGTCATCGGCTTCGTCCTGCTGGCGGCCGGTGAACCGATCGAGGCCGTCGAGTTCCTGAACGTTCTCGTGAACGTTCTCTCGTACACCCGGATCGCTGCAGTGCTGCTCGCGAAGGCGGGGATGGCCTTCACGGTCAATCTCCTGTTCTTCGGAGTCTACGTCGACGACCACGGCGGCTGGCACTTCGGTCTCGGCGGAATGCCGGACGCAGGGGCCGTCGCAGCGCTCGGATCTGGTGAGACGCTGAGTTATCACGGCTACGAAGTGACCGAGATCATGTTCGGTGGACTCGTCCACGGCGACGCCGCGACCATCCTGATCGGCCTCCTCGTGCTCGTCCTCGGCCATCTGCTGGTTCTCGCGCTCGGCGTGACCAGCGCCGGCCTACAGGCGGTGCGTCTCGAGTACGTCGAGTTCTTCAACAAGTTCTTCGACGGCGGCGGCCGCGAGTACGAACCCTTCGGCTACGAGCGGCAGTACACGACCGAGGACTGACGATGACTGCTCTCGGTTACCACCACCGAGCGCCACCTCGTTGACGATGCTCGGCGGGAGGAGACGAGCGTAGTCGTTGCGAGCGGGTCGGCCCACCCCCGTTTCGGTCCCGTCACCGACCCGGACTGCGACCCGACCAACCAATTCTCTGATCCGACGAATATCGGCGAATGCGGCTGTTTCGCACGGATTTCGCGAGATAGTTTGGGAACCTTTAAGAGTCGTCTCTGTCCAATAACGCACGTTCGGAGACGACTGATCAAGTCGCAACTTAACACCATGTTAGAAGTACTCCTACAGCAGACCCAGGCAGCTGCCCCGGCTCTAGAACCAACCGCCGCCGCCGCTATCGCGGTCGGCCTCGCGGCCTTCGGCGCGGGCTACGCCGAGCGCGGAATCGGTGCCGCCGCAATGGGCGCCATCGCCGAGGACAACGATCTCTTCGTCAACGGTCTCATTCTGACCGTCCTGCCGGAGACACTCGTCATCCTCGCACTCGTTGTCGTGTTCCTGGTCTAAGCGCTCCCGCTCTTTCCATCAATGAGTTTGGACAACGTCGTTGAAGACATCCGAGACGAAGCCCGCGCGCGTGCCGAAGAGATACGTCAGCAGGGCGAACGCCGCGCCGAGGAAATCGTCGAAGCAGCCGAAACCGACGCCGAGGAACTCCTCGAAGCGCGCAAGGCGGACGTCGAGCGCCAGATCGAACAGGAGCGAGAACAGGCGCTCTCGAGCGCGAAACTCGAGGCGAAGCAGGAACGCCTCGAGGCCCGCCGTGACGTCCTCGAAGACGTTCGATCGCAGGTCGAAGACGAACTCGTCGAACTCTCCGGCGACCGCCGCGAAGCGCTGACGCGCTCGCTACTCGAAGACGCCGTTCCGGAGTTCGAGGGCGAGGAATCGGTCGCCGTCTACGGCCGCGCCTCTGACGAGGAACTGATCGAGGACCTCCTCGACGACCACGACAACTTCGAGTACGCCGGCGAATACGAGTGTCTCGGCGGCGTCGTCGTCGAGGGCACCGACTCCCGCGTCCGAGTGAACAACACCTTCGATTCGGTCCTCGAGGGGGTTTGGGAGGACAACCTCAAGAACGTGAGTGAGCTACTGTTTAACCAATGAGTACTACCGGCGGTTCCAATCCGGAGTACGTGACAGCCCGTGTCAAAGCGCGTCGAAGTGCGCTGTACGGGGACGAGGAGTACCGCAAACTGATTCGGATGGGGCCGGCCGAGATCGCCCGGTTTATGGAGGAGTCCGACTACGAGGACGAGATCAACGCCCTCGGCTCTCGGCATTCCGGCGTCGACCTCATCGAGTACGCGCTCAATCGGAACCTCGCCAAGCAGTTCGACGACCTGCTCCGGTGGGCCGACGGTCGGCTTTACGACCTGATCGCGCGATATCTGCGGAAGTTCGATGCCTGGAACGTCAAGACCGTCATCCGCGGCCTCTACTCCGGGGCCGACCGAGAGGCGGTCTCTGATGACCTCATCCGAGCCGGTGAGTTCGACGAGGAGTTCCTCAAGCGACTGCTCGACGCGCCGAGCATCGAGGAGGTCGTCGAGCGACTCTCCGGGACGATGTTCGGGCCCGGCCTCGACGACGCCTACGACGACTACGAGGACACTGACGTCCTCGTACCGCTCGAGAACGCGGTCGACAGAGCGTACTACAGCCGCCTGCTCGATGGACTCGTCGTCAACGAGGCAACCCAGCAGTACCGCGAGTTCCTCGAAGCCGAGATCGATTTCCGGAACGCCCGGAACGGTCTCCGACTCGCACAGAGCGGCGCCGACATCGACCCCGCCGAGTACTTCATTCAGGGCGGGTCGCTGTTCTCGGCAACCGAACTGGCGACGCTGGCGCAGAACCGCGACGAACTCGTCTCGAAGATCCGTGAGTCGAAGTACGGTGACGAACTCTCGGCGGCACTCGACGAACTGGAGAGCGCAGAGAGCCTCATCCGCTTCGAGCGCGCGCTCGACGTCGCGCTCCTGAAGTATACGGATCAACTCGGGCACGTGTTCCCGCTGTCGATCACCCCTATCGCCTCGTACATCCTCGCGAAGGAGCGAGAGGTCGACAACATCCGCGCTATCGCACGTGGCCGAGAGGCCGGCCTCCCCGAAGAGCAGATCGAACAGGAGCTGGTGATTCTATGAGCCAGGAGATCGCCGTCGTCGGGAGTCCGGACTTCACCACGGGGTTCCGCCTCGCCGGCGTCCGGAAGTTCGAGACCGTGGCCGACGATGCGAAAGACGAACAGCTCGACGAGGCCGTCTCCGCGGTGCTCGAGGACGACGATGTCGGCATCGTCGTGATGCACGACGACGACCTCGACCACCTCTCGCGATCGGTTCGCGACGCCGTCGAGACCAGCATCGAACCGACGCTGGTCACGCTGGGCGGCGGTGCGGGCGCGGGCGGCCTCCGAGACCAGATCAAACGAGCCATCGGTATCGACCTGATGGAGGAAGACTAACTTATGAGCCAGACAGAAGCAGCCGTCCGTGAAGACGGCATTATCGCGAGCGTGAGTGGCCCCGTCGTGGTCGCCCGCGATCTCGATGCCCGGATGAACGACGTCGTCTACGTGGGCGACGAGGGTCTGATGGGCGAAGTCATCGAGATCGAGGACGACACGACGACGATTCAAGTGTACGAAGAGACCTCCGGGATCAGCCCGGGCGAGCCCGTCGAAAACACGGGCGAACCCCTGACGGTCGATCTCGGCCCGGGACTTCTCGACACCATCTACGACGGCGTCCAGCGTCCGCTGGACGTCCTCGAGGACAAGATGGGGAGCCCGTACCTCGATCGCGGCGTCGACGCGCCGGGGATCGAACTCGACGAGGAGTGGGAGTTCGAGCCCGAGGCGGAGGAAGGCGATGAAGTCGGCCGCGGCGACATCGTCGGCACCGTCGAGGAGACGGTCACCATCGACCACAAGGTGATGATCCCGCCGGACGCCCTCGACGAGAACGAGACCGCAGAGATCGTCGCCATCGAGTCGGGATCGATGACCGTCGAGGAGACGGTCGTCGAACTCGACAACGGCGCCGAGGTCTCGATGCGTCAGGAGTGGCCCGTCCGCGAGGCCCGTCCCACGGTGGAAAAGAAGACGCCCCGGACGCCGCTCGTCTCGGGGCAGCGCATTCTCGACGGCCTGTTCCCGATTGCGAAGGGCGGAACAGCCGCCATTCCGGGGCCGTTCGGCTCCGGGAAGACCGTCACCCAGCACCAACTCGCGAAGTACGCCGACGCCGACATCATCATCTACGTCGGATGCGGCGAGCGCGGGAACGAGATGACTGAGGTCATCGACGACTTCCCCGAACTCGAGGACCCCTCGACCGGGAACCCCCTGATGGCCCGGACGTCGCTCATCGCTAACACCTCGAATATGCCCGTCGCGGCCCGAGAATCCTGTGTCTACACCGGGATCACCATCGCGGAGTTCTACCGCGATATGGGCTACGACGTCGCGCTGATGGCCGACTCCACCTCGCGGTGGGCGGAGGCGATGCGCGAGATCTCCTCTCGGCTCGAAGAGATGCCCGGCGAGGAGGGGTACCCCGCGTACCTGGCCGCGCGACTCTCGCAGTTCTACGAGCGCGCCGGCTACTTCGAGAACATCAACGGAACCGAGGGGTCGGTCTCGGCGATCGGAGCCGTCTCACCGCCCGGTGGTGACTTCTCCGAACCGGTCACCCAGAACACGCTCCGTATCGTGAAGACGTTCTGGGCGCTCGACGCCGACCTCGCGGAACGCCGTCACTTCCCGTCGATCAACTGGAACGAGTCGTACTCGCTGTACAAAGACCAACTCGATCCGTGGTTCCAGGACGCCGTCGCCGACGACTGGCCCGAGAAGCGCCAGTGGGCGGTCGACGTGCTCGACGAGGAGACCGAACTGCAGGAGATCGTTCAGCTCGTCGGCAAGGACGCGCTCCCCGAGGACCAGCAGTTGACCCTCGAGGTCGCACGCTACCTCCGTGAAGCGTACCTCCAGCAGAACGCTTTCCACCCGGTCGACACCTACTGTCCACCGGAGAAGACGTATCTGATGCTGACAACCATCAAGACGTTCAACGACGAGGCGTTCGACGCGCTGGAAGCCGGTGTCCCGGTCGACAAGATCATCGACATCGACGCCGCGCCGAAGATCAACCGCATCGGCGTACAGGAGGACTACGAGGAGTACGTGGCCGACCTCAAATCGGATATCAGCGACGAACTCCGGAGTCTCTACTAATATGAAAGAGTACCAAACCATCACCGAGATCAGCGGTCCGCTAGTGTACGCCGAGGTCGACGAGGCCATCGGATACGACGAGATCGTCGAGATCGAGACGGCACAGGGCGAGACCCTGCGCGGTCAGGTTCTCGAATCCTCGGACGGCGTCGTCGCCATCCAGGTGTTCGAGGGGACCAGCGGTATCGACCAGGAGGCATCGGTTCGCTTCCTCGGCGAGACGATGAAGATGCCCGTCACCGAGGACCTACTCGGGCGCGTCCTCGACGGATCGGGCCGGCCGATCGACGGCGGCCCCGATATCGTCCCCGAGGAACGACAGGACATCGTCGGCGCAGCGATCAACCCCTACTCCCGGGAGTACCCCGAGGAGTTCATCGAGACCGGGGTCTCGGCCATCGACGGGATGAACACGCTCGTCCGCGGCCAGAAACTCCCGATCTTCTCCAGTTCCGGCCAGCCCCACAGCGAATTGGCGATGCAGATCGCCCGCCAGGCCAGCGTGCCGGAGGAAGAAGCTGGTGAAGGCGACAGTTCCGAGTTTGCCGTCATCTTCGGCGCGATGGGAATCACCGCCGAGGAGGCAAACGAGTTTATGCAGGACTTCGAGCGCACCGGTGCGCTGGAGCGCTCTGTGGTCTTTATGAATCTCGCAGACGACCCCGCAGTCGAGCGGACGGTCACCCCGCGGATGGTGCTGACGACCGCGGAGTACCTCGCCTTCGAGAAGGACTACCACGTCCTCGTGATCCTGACCGATATGACCAACTACTGCGAGGCGCTCCGCGAAATCGGGGCCGCCCGCGAGGAGGTCCCGGGCCGTCGTGGCTACCCCGGATATATGTACACCGACCTAGCGCAACTCTACGAGCGCGCCGGTCGAATCGAGGGTCGCGACGGATCTGTCACGCAGATCCCGATCCTCACGATGCCGGGCGACGACGACACCCATCCGATTCCGGACCTGACCGGTTATATCACCGAGGGCCAGATCTACGTCGATCCCGATCTCAACAGCCAGGGCCTCCAGCCCCCCGTGAACGTCCTGCCCAGCCTCTCACGGCTGATGGACGACGGGATCGGCGAGGGCCTCACCCGCGCAGACCACGGCGACGTCTCAGACCAGATGTACGCCGCTTACGCGGAGGGCGAAGACCTCCGCGACCTCGTGAACATCGTCGGTCGCGAGGCGCTCTCCGAGCGTGATAACAAGTATCTCGACTTCGCGGATCGCTTCGAGAAGGAGTTCATCGATCAGGGCTTCGAGACCAACCGCGGCCTCGAAGAGACTCTCGACATCGGCTGGGATCTGCTGTCGATGCTGCCGAGAGATGAACTCAACCGCGTCGACGAGGACTTCATCGACCAGTACTACCGCGAGGACGCTGGCGACGAGACCGAAACCGAAGCGACGGCCGACTGATCGCTCACAGAGCCGCTCGCTGAGTGAAAATTCTTCGACTTCTGCTGTCGATAGTCTATAAATATGTCACCACTTCCCCCGCCAAGGGGATGTCGATGACGATTCGAAGCCCCACCTGTTTTGTCGTTACGATTCTTCAACCCAGTATGGAACGGAGGGCAGACATCGATGAGCGGTCAGATCCAGCAACCGGACAGGGTTCTGCGACCGAGCAGCGAGTGCCGACCTCCGCGAGCGACGACGCTGTGGACGATGCGTTGAAGACGCGAGCGATGGACGAAGCACCGGTGGGAATCACCATCGCGGACGCTCGATCCCCCGATATGCCGCTCGTATACGCTAACGCGGCGTTCGAGCGGATCACGGGCTATCCACCGGAGTACGCCATCGGGCGTAACTGCCGATTCCTCCAGGGGGAAGCGACGAACGAAGAACCGGTCGCGAAGATGCGCGGGGCCATCGAAAGCGGTCGCGCGACGACGGTCGAAATCCGCAACTATCGCCGCGATGGCGAACTGTTCTGGAACGAGGTGACGATTGCGCCGCTTCGTGATGACGACGGCGAAATCGCGTACTACGTCGGGTTCCAGCAGGACGTCACCCGCCGCAAACGTGCCGAACGGGCGGCCGACCGGCGCGCAGGACGGATTGAGCGCGAGCGGACGGCACAAAACCGCCTGCTCGAACGACTCGACGGCGTCGTCACCGACGTCTCGGAGGCGGTGACGCGCGCGGACTCGCGCTCGAAACTCGAACGAGTGGTCGCCGAAACGGTCAACGAGACGTATGCCGGCGCGTGGATCGGCACGTACGATCCCAGCGACGAATCGATCCGCGTCCGGAACGCTGTCGGGGCGACCGGCGGCGTAGACAGCGATACCCGGCTCCCGCTCGAAGACTCACCGGTCGCGAGCGGTGGGTCAGTTTTCCCGTCGCCTGCTACATCTGCGGCAACGGCTGACGCCGTCGCCGGGGCGATCGAGGACCAGTACGTCCACATCGAAACAATCGAGGATGCCGGGGCGGACTCCGTCTCGGCCGTCGCTGCCGTCTCTCTGCACTACGGCGAGGCCACGTACGGGGCCATCGGGGTGTACGCACACGAAGAGACCTTTCACAGTTACGAACGAGCGGTCCTGACGGCCCTGGGACGGACCGTCGCCATCGGGATCAACGCGCTCGAAAGCCAGCGAACCCTGCAGAACGAGTCCGTCATTGAGGTCCGTCTCTCGATCGGCGAGCATCCGCTTGTCGACTTCGCCAGTGCACTCTGCTGTCAACTATCCTACGCCGGGGCTGTCGGCGACCGCGACCGGTCCGCGATGCTGTTCGAGGTGACGGCTACGGAGAACGACCTCGACACAGAGGCAGTAGAGGATGCGGCCTCGGCCGTTGGATCGGTTCAGGTTCACAGCGTGCTCGCGGAATCCGCAGATCACCCGGTGATCGAACTCGCGCTCACCGACGCCAGTTTTAACGGACTGCTCGGCGAGTACAGCGCGGAACTCCGGGAGTTGACCGTTGGAAGCGACACGGCCAGAGTCACCGCCGAGGTCGGCCGGGAGTCGCTTGCACAGTCGCTCGCCGACGCCACGACTCACCGGTTCACTGACGCGGAACTGACTGGCTACCGCCGACACCAGCAGCGAAACGAAACCTCCCGGGAGTTCGTCGCAGATCTCAAGTCCGAACTCACCGGCCGACAGCGGGCCGCGCTCACGCGGGCATACACTGCAGGGTACTTCGAGTGGCCCCACGAGGCCACAGGCGAGGAGATCGCCGAATCGATGGACATCGGTCGGTCTACCTTCCACCAGCACCTGCGAGCGGCCCAGCGGAAACTTGCGGGCGCCATCATCGACCGAGAGACATTCGGGTCACAGAGCGGACCCGAGCAATAACCCAACTGGTTGTGTATGCCGCTTACACCCTTTACCCTCCTATAACAATTTGTACTATGCCACAACCTGGTAGCGAAGGAATTTGGCTATGGATCGGCACGCTTGGAATGTTCCTGGGGATGTTGTACTTCATCGCTCGGGGATGGGGCGAAACCAACGAACGGCGGCAGGAGTTCTACATCGTCACGATATTCATTACCGCCATCGCATTTGTGAATTACTTGTCGATGGCGCTTGGATTCGGGCTTACGACCGTCACGGTCGGTGGGGAAAATCTTCCCATCTACTGGGCCCGGTATACTGACTGGTTCTTCACCACGCCGCTACTGCTCATCGACCTCGGCCTCCTCGCTGGGGCGAACCGCAACGAGCTCGCCTCGCTCGTTGGCCTCGATATGCTGATGATCGGAACGGGCGCGCTCGCAACGCTTTCGGGCGGCGCTGGTGTCCTCTCCGGCGGCGCGCGCCGAATCATCTGGTGGGGCGTCTCGACGGGCTTCCTGCTCGTCCTGCTCTATATGCTGTACGGTTCCCTCGGTGACAAAGCGAGCCAGCTCTCCGGTGACGCCGCGTCGACGTTCAGCACGCTCCGGACGTTGATCGTCGTCGTCTGGTTGGTCTATCCGGTGTGGTGGATCGTCGGTACTGAAGGACTCGGCGTCATCTCGCTGAACATCGAGACAGCTGGATTCATGGTCCTGGACTTGGTCGCGAAGGTCGGCTTCGGGATCATCCTGCTGTCGAGTCGCGAAGTGCTCGACGCCGCAGGATCCGCTGCTGGCGCTGAAGCAGCCGACTGACCAGGCCACTCTTCGGTAATCGAATCGCGCGATTGACCGACGCGGATGGTCGTCACCCGGATCGCCCGTTTTGAGGTGCCGCTTCCGGGCGGCGTCCGTAACCATTTCCTGTTGGCTGCAACAATCCCGACTCAGCACTCCACAGACTGACCAATGACAACGACACTCACCTATCTCCAGTTTCACTTGGCGTTCCTGCTCCCAGCGGTGATGCTGCTCGCCGCCACAGGCGTCGTGAGCAGGGCTCGGATCAAAGAGTCGGGGACGGACTGGAGCAGGGTCGGTCTCCGTCGATACTGGGTCGGTGTGGCAGTCATCACCATCGTCGCGGTTGTGTACACGACGCCGTGGGACAACCTCCTCATCGCCCGCGGTGTCTGGTGGTACGGCGACGGAACCACCATCGCAAGGGTGGGTCAAGCACCGATCGAGGAGTACCTCTTCATCATCGTCCAGCCGTGGTTGACTGCGCTGTGGCTCTCCCACCTGTCGGTTCCGACTGAGTGGGAAGCCGCCGACCATCCCATCAGGAGCAGAGTGCTCGCGCTAGTACTCGCGGCTGGCATTGGTATCGCCGGGTGGCAACTGCTGTCGTTGGATGCGACGTTCTACCTCGGCGCAATCCTCGCGTGGGCCGCACCGGTCGTCGCAATCCAGTGGGTCGTCGGCGCGCCGCAACTGTGGGACCGCCGCCGACTTGTCGGTATCGGGACGCTCGTTCCCACGCTGTATTTGTGCACCGTCGACCGGGTCGCCATCGAACTCGGGATCTGGATTCTCTCTGAGCAGTACACCACGGGGCTGTACGTCCTCGGACTACCGGTCGAGGAGGCGACGTTCTTCCTCGTGACGAACCTGTTCGTGGTTCAGGGACTCGTGCTGTACCGACCAGTGGTGACCGAGTTGCTGTCGTCGGAATCGGCGCCGGGATCGGTCTGGCGTAGCCGACTGCAGGCGCTCGGTATCGACATCGAACGGTGACGATGACCGGACCAGCACCCACAGAGGGACCCGAACAGACAGGTGTGAATCCGGCTGAACGTCCCGCCGACGGCTCCGCTCCGGCTTCGGCGGTCCACGCGCCGATGCTAACAATAGGCGGCTGGCCGGCGTGGCTCGCGATTGGTACCGTAACACTCCTGGTTGCGGTAGGCGCACTTGTTGTCCCGTCACTGTCGGTCCCGCGCTGGCTCCGGTACGCCCCGCTGGCGGTGAGTCTGGTCGTCTTCGGGCTTCCACACGGGGCCGTCGACCATCTGGCTCCCGCCCGCGTGGTCGGCGACCGGCCGACGATCTGGTGGCTCGCCGCAGTCGGCCTCCTCTATCTGATCCTCGGCGTCGCCTACGCCGGACTCTGGTACCTCGCGCCGGCGGCGTCCGCTGCCTTCTTCATCGCGCTGACTTGGTTCCACTGGGGCCAGGGCGACGTGTACGCGCTCGACGCGCTCGGCGCAACGCATCTCGGCGATCGAGTGACCCGCCTCGGGACGCTCGTCGTCCGCGGCGGGCTTCCAATGCTCGTCCCGCTGCTTCGCTTTCCGGGGCGCTACCGGGACGTCGTCGACGCGTGGGTCGCGCTGTTTGGCGGCGGACTGGACGCCTCGTGGCTCTTTGCCCCCGAAGCACGAGCCGTAGTCGGCGGGGCGTTCGCAACGGTGACTATCGCGACGCTCGCGCTCGGCCGATGGCAGGGCGGCGGCACCGCGTGGCGGCGAGACGCTGCCGAGACAGTCCTGCTGTGGGTGTACTTCCTGCTCGTCCCGCCGATCCTCGCCGTCGGGATCTATTTCTGCGTGTGGCATTCGCTCCGCCACATTGCCCGACTCGTCGTCGTCGATCCTGCGGCCCGCACAGCCTTCGCCGAGCGTGGATCCGTGGCCGCGCTTCTTCGAACTGGCCGGGATGCGCTGCCGCTGACCGCGGTTTCGATCGCGTTGCTCGTGGGCGTCGCAGTCGTTGTGGGGGTTCGCTCCGACGTCCGAACCCTCGCAGCGCTGTATCTCGTGTTCATCGCCGTGCTCACGCTTCCGCACGTCGCGATCGTGACGTGGATGGATCGGGCCGAACGGGCTGGTCTGGGCCGGCTCGCTGCCGAACAGTAAAAGGTTAACAGGCTCGGCTTACAACCAGCATTCAATGGCCGAAGACGTCAAACCCACCCGAAAGAACCTGATGGCGATCGAGGATCGGATCCAGCTCTCCGAACGGGGCCACGACACGCTCGAACAGAAGCGTGACGGTCTCATTATGGAGTTTATGGACATCCTCGATCAGGCTCAAGACGTCCGCTCCGAGTTGAACGGGAACTACGAGACAGCCCAGGCGAAACTCAATATGGCGCGGGCGATGGAGGGCGACGTTGCCGTCCGCGGCGCGGCCGCCGCGCTCAAAGAGCACCCCGAGATCACGACGCAGTCGAAGAATATTATGGGCGTCGTCGTCCCCCAGATCGAATCCTCGAAGGTCCGGAAATCACTCGACGAACGCGGATACGGACTGCTGGGCTCTTCCGCACGCATCGACGAGGCGGCCGACGCGTACGAGGAACTGCTAGAGACGATCATCCTCGCGGCCGAGGTCGAGACTGCGATGAAGAAGATGCTCAAAGAGATCGAGGTCACGAAGCGCCGCGTGAACGCGCTGGAGTTCAAACTCCTGCCCGAACTTTACGACAACAAGGAGTACATCGAACAGAAACTCGAAGAGCAGGAGCGCGAGGAGATCTTCCGCCTCAAGAAGATCAAGAACAAGAAAGAGAAAGAGGAAGCCGAAGAGGAAAAAGAGGCCGAGGAGAAAGCGGAGGCCGAAGAGGCGGAGGCCGACGCAGAATCGGAAACGGAGGAGACGGTTTCTGCAGACGACTGAGATCGCTCCCGGCGACTGGTATCGCGTCTTCGGCCCGGTCACTCGTTTTCTGTCGTTTCGATGCCCACGAGGGGACTCGCCAGCCACGGTCCCACGATCCTGCGGGGACTGCTCCCGCGCCGTCGGCAGATGATAAGTCTTAATTAGACTACCGGGTTACGAATGAGTGGAGCAAGCCCGGGTGGTGTAGTGGCCCATCATACGACCCTGTCACGGTCGTGACGCGGGT
>NZ_JBDGQZ010000058.1:0-32182 GCF_042218505.1 Halobellus sp. | reverse complement strand
GACTGAGATCTTCCACCCCAGAAAGTAGGGACGGATTGTATCCGTTGAGTCCGCAATAGGAGGTGCTCTGTGAGTCAGTACGCTGATTTGATCCCTTCCCACGTGAAGCCGTGGGCCCGTTCCTCATAGTCCTGTGACAACCGCTGGAAATGAGTCTCGGCTGCGCTCCGCTGGGGGGACCTCACGTCGTGAAGATTGAATAGCCGTGTTGGACGGAAGCGATGAATACGGCACTCGGTACTGTCTCGGCCCTGCGCAGTCGAGACTCACAATGACTGGTCTCACTGTTTGCCGGGGATCGCCACCCACGTTCACGGCGATCGTCGGTAAGAGACGAGACTAGTCATTGTCAGAAATCCGGACGCCGTTCGTCCGGGCCGCTGAATTCGACGATCATATACGTGATGCTGCCGCCGGCGAGTGAGAGGAACGTTCCACCGACGAAGTAGTTCACCCTCGGTTCAGAAAATGGTTCGGACAGGATGATGACGAGGCCAATCAGGAGTCCGATACCAGTGAGGATGTACGGGGTTCGTCGTTTCACTATCAGACACCACGCTCACGCAATAGCATAGATAATCGGTGGCACTGCACGAACAAAAGGTGGCCGGCCCCGGCAGACTGTCTTCGTGACGAATATCGCAGGCGGGTCTTGACGGTGGGCTAATAGTTCCGTTCGT
This sequence comes from Halobellus sp., assembly GCF_042218505.1. NCBI lineage: Archaea > Methanobacteriati > Methanobacteriota > Halobacteria > Halobacteriales > Haloferacaceae > Halobellus > Halobellus sp. Next base: position 31,502 of record NZ_JBDGQZ010000058.1, on the reverse strand, counting down.
TACGGCTGATGAGTCGCGTGGCTCTCGGTGGAGGCGAAGCGTGGCGGAGGGACTTTCAGAACGTCACTGTTGCTGGATCGATCACGACGTTCCTTCCATCGCCGTTGGTATCGTTGGGGTCGACGTGCGGCGTATCTTCTTTTCGCCCGCTGGTACCGAAGTCGTACTTCCGGCGTCGATTTGTGTTTCTGTGTGGCGTCGCGATTAAGCGATTATCCCCATTGCTGACCTGTTTCGGATCGACGGGGATCCGCAGGTCTTCGTACGTACCCGGATTCTTGTACGCCGTGTTACCGATAACGCCCGCAAGCGGTCCCCAATCGAGTAACCGGTCGTCGTGAACCGTATCTGCTCACTATTGGAATCGGGGAAGCACTTCTGCGACAGACCGGCAGCGGGGCCGCCTCACGACCTACCGCCTGATACTGAGGCAATTTCCACGCTGTACATTAGAGTGAACTGGCCTTTTGTGAGGATCGCTACGCGTTACCGTCGCTAGCCAGTTTCATCGAAAACACCCATTTCGTGAGCAGCATTGTGACGTCCTCAGAGTGGTCTGCTGAACTCCCCCTGACTGAGCTATCTCGTCGGTCTCTTCCAGGCGAAATCACTGCTGACTGTGCGCTATGGATTTAGCAAAATTGTCGAAGCACATCACGGACTGATAACGACTAGTCTCGTCTCTTATCGGTGATCGCCGTGAACGTGGGTGGCGATCACCGGCAAACAGTGAGACTAATTATTATGAGGGTTTCAGCAGTGCCAACCCACGTCGCAATTTCGGGCCCTGAACGCACCGATCGAAAAAGGAAGTCAACGGCTGCGAACTCTGTGTGAAGCGTCTTCCTCAGAGAGTCTGGGCGTAGCTTCTGTCGGCGGCGTGAGGAGGGGGGATGATCAACTGGACGCCCGCCGCTGTAGGCACTCGCAGTTGGACATCGAGGAGGTGAGTCGGTTTCGCGGCGGCCAACCGTTCGTGGTTAGCCCCTGAATAGCCGAACCACTTCGTCGCTGACGTCCGTCCGCACCGCGACAAGGTACCGATAGCCGGAGTCCAGCACCATCTCCGGACCCGGCAACTGATTGCTATCCCGTCCGGCGACGACCACCGATCCGCGCGGGAACGCCACTTCGCTGAGTTCCCGGCCGGCAACCGGCGCGTCCGGCGCCACGGTGAGTTCGAGCACGGTGAGGTCTCCCGTCAGTTCCTCCAGCGTCTGGACACCGCCGTCCGCGACGTGGAGAATCTCGTTTGTCGCCGCGTGCGCGGCCAACTCCTCCGGATAGACCACCCGGTCGACGAGCCCCGAGTACTCCGCTTTATCGCCGTGATCGATCCGCGCGACAGTCCCGACCGACGGTTCGATGGTTCGTGCCATCGTGCAGATCCCGATGTTCGTCATCGCGCCGTAGCCCGTCAGCGCGGCGACGACGTCGCTTCGGTCGAGGCCTGCCTGCTCGAGAATCGATCGGCGGCCTCCGTCGCCGTTGATAACGGTCGCTTCGTACTGGTCACTCAGGAACTCCACCCGTTCGCGGTCCTTCTCGATGATGACAACGTCGTGGCCCCGTTCGGAGAGGTGTCGGGCAGTGTGGTAGCCGACGTGTTGTCCCCCGACGATCACGACCCGTAGGTCCACGCTCATCTGAACATCTCCAGTACACACACAATTGTAACTTTCGACCGTCCGACATTGGAACGTTTCGTCGCAGTCGTCACGAACCCGTTCGGGGTCGTTCACACGGTGCGCGTCCCGATCGACATCGCTTCGCTGGACCGGTCGTGGACTGTGAAAACGCGTCTTTGTTGCTCCTCAGCCGGCCTCGTGTCGAATTTGACGGGGCCAGATTGATACGTATAGAAATACGAAGCACAATACGCTTGCGGGATGACTGTCCTCGTCTCACTCGATCGACGGAGAAGCGATGAGTAGCCACGATCAGCGGGAACCAGAGGCGGAGCTGGGTCTGCTGGACGCGACGATGATCGGGATGGGTGCGATGATCGGGGCGGGAATTTTCGTACTCACCGGCCTCGCTGCCGAAATCTCCGGGCCGGCTGCCATACTTGTCTTTCTGCTGAACGGGGTTGTGACCGCATTTACCGGACTCTCGTACGCGGAGTTGGCGTCGGCGATTCCGAAGAGCGGCGGCGGCTACGCGTTCGTCCGCGAGATCTTCGACGACTTCGGCTCGTTCATTATGGGGTGGATGCTCTGGTTCGCGTATATGATCGCCGGCGCGCTGTATGCGCTTGGGTTCGCGCCGAACTTCCTCGAGTTACTCCACGTCTATGGCGTGGTCGCACCGCCGGATCAGGTCGGTGCGATTATGCTTCCGCTACTGGGGGTCGGGGTTCCAGCGAATTTCATCCTCGCGTTCATCGCAGTCGCCGGACTCGTGGCGTTGAACGCGGCGTCGACGGCCGCGAGTGGCAGCGCCGAGACAGTGTTCACGATCGTCAAAGTCAGTATTCTCGTCGTGTTCGTGGCGTTCGGATTCCTGTCGGCCGGCGGCGGTGGCGAGACCAGTTTCACGTTCCAGAACTTCGACCCGCTGTTCAGTGCGGGGTCCGGCCCGTTCAGCATTCTTCCCGCGATGGGCCTCACGTTCATCGCGTTCGAGGGGTACGACCTCATCACGACCGTCACTGAGGAGGTCGAAAATCCGCGTGAAAACATCCCTAAGGCCATCTTCGTCAGTTTGGCCGCAACTGTCGTCGTGTACCTGCTGGTGGTGACGGTGGCGATCGGGACGTTGGGTGCCGGAGAACTCGCCGCTGCGGGCGAGGCCGGCATCGCGGAGGCGGCGACTTCGTTTATGCCGACCGACGTGCCGATCATTCAGAACGGCGGCGCACTCATCGTCTTCGGCGCGGTGTTCTCGACGATCACTGCGCTGAACGCGGTCGTAATCGCCTCCTCGCGGGTCGCCTTCTCGATGGGGCGTGAGGGGCAGTTACTCCCGTCGATCGGGCAGATACACTATCGGTTCGGTACGCCGTTCGTCGCCGTGTTGTTGAGCGCGGTCGTGATGCTGGGTTCCGTCTTCCTCCCCACGAAGAGCGCGGGGAATATGTCGAGCCTGTTCTTCCTGCTGTCGTTCATCATCGTCAACGTGGCGGTCATTCGCCTCCGCCGGGAGCGACCGGATATGAACCGGCCGTACGAGATCCCCTTCTATCCGATTCCACCCGTAATAGCGATCGTTCTGAACGGGATACTCGCGGTCGTCCTCATCAGATTCCTCATTCAGACGGATGTCCTCGCGCTCGTCCTCAGCATCGGGTGGTTGGCCACTGGAGCGGTGATGTACGTCCTGCTCAACAAGTTCCGGGCCCGCGGCGACACTGAGGAGCAGACGGAGGGTATCGCCGATCAATCGATCACAGACGGCACGAGAGAAGACTGATATGACACAAGACATCATCATCGCCGGCGGCGGCCGCGTCGGCTTCCAGACGGCCGAACGACTCGCTGCACGAGACGAGAACGTGACCATCATCGAAGAGAACGCCGACAGAGTGGATGAGATCGCGGACGCGTGGATCGCGACCGTGATCCAGGGTGACGCGTCCGATCCGGACATCCTCGAACAGGCCGGCGTCGACGGTGCGGACACGGTCGCCGCACTGACCGAACTGACGGGGCTGAACCTCGCAGTCTGTCTGCTCGCGACACAACTCACAGACGAGATCCGGACCGTCGCCCGCGTCGATCGGGAGGCCGACGACGCGTACGACCGGTTCGTGGACTCCGTCGTCTACCCCGAGCAGGCTGGCGCGCGGGTCGCCGCAAACAAAACAGTCGCAGACGAGGTACGGGTTCTGACAGCCGTGACTGGAGACATAGACATCCTCGAAATCCGCGTGGCTGACGGCGCACCTGCGGCAGGACGGTCACTCGCCGAAATCGCCTTTCCGGCAGGGACGTTGATTATCTCCGACGGAGACGGGGGTCAGATTTCGAAGCCCGAGACGACGCTGACACCGGGAAGCCGGTACATCCTCGCAGTCGAACCAGGCGTCGTCGACGAAGTGATCCGACTGATGCGTGGGTAACTGAAGAACGCATCATCGCTACATTGAAACAGGTCTTCGCAGGAACTACACTACCCGATGTCGGCCGCCGGTACCGAACGGTTCGATCGATTGCTTCCGCAGAGCCGTGTATGCACATTTAATTACTCGAACCGGGATCGGCACTCCGTGGACCAGTCGGCGTCGTTCTCGCGGGGAGCAACCGAATCGACGAGGCCCTGCCATCCGTATCGCGTAGCTGTAGTCCGGTGGCTGAGCCGTGTGACTGATATAGAGGGCATCGTTGCGCACGGACCGCATTCCGTGGGTCTCGGCGGGTTCCCAGTGCGAGTATCGAGGTGAGTCCCCAGTGACGAACGCGGTGGGCGTCGTGAACACCGCGCTCGGAGCCGGCGTCCTCGTTCTGGGTGCGATCGGAGCGTGGGCACTCGGCGTGCTCCTCCCGTGGCCCGATCCGCTGCTCATCGCCGTCGTGATCGGCCTGCTGCTCGGCAACGTCGTGGGCATTCCCCAGCGGCTGGAACCGGGGATCCAGACACACGGTCTCTGGCTGAGTGCGGGGATCGTGCTGATGGGTGCGTCAGTGTCGCTGGGGGCGTTACTCGATGGCGGTCCGATCGTTCTCGTGCTGGTGGTCGGAACCGTGATTCTGACGCTCCTCGTCCTCGAAGCGACCGCCCGGACCGCGTTCGAGATCCACGAAGAACTGGGATCGTTACTCGCTGCCGGCACGGGCATCTGTGGCGTCTCAGCGATCGCCGCCGTCGCGGGGAGTATCGACGCTGACGAGGAGACGATCGCGTACGCCGCCGGAACGGTGTTGCTGTTCGACACGGTGACGCTCGCACTGTATCCGGCACTCGGATCCGCGCTGGCGATTCCCGAGCAGGTGTTCGGTATCTGGGCCGGGCTGAGTATGTTCAGCACTGGACCGGTCGTTGCCGCCGGATTCAGTTACTCTGAACTCGCCGGGCAGTGGGCGACGATCACGAAACTCGGTCGCAACGCGCTGATCGGACTGGTGGTCCTCGTCTACGCCGCGTACTACGCTCGGCGTGGCACCGACGGGAACGCGGGCGCCGCCGCGCTCTGGGCGGAGTTCCCGACGTTCGTGATCGGCTTTCTGGTGCTCGCCGTCGCGGCCACTGCCGGCCTCCTCTCGGCCGACCAGGTCCAGTTTCTTGAAACTACGTACGACTGGCTGTTTCTGATCGCGTTCGTGGGCCTGGGGACCGAACTGCGGCGATCGGTGTTCGTCCGCGGCGGCAAAGCGCCGGTCGTCGTCGTTCTCCTGACGTGGGCGGTGGTGGCGTCGATGACGCTCTCTGTGACCTGGGCACTGTTCGGGTGACCGAGCGACGTCGTCGATGGGTTCTGAGCTCAAGCAGAAGATTTTCGTCGGCAGAGCCCCTCTCGATGGTATGACCACCACCGGTCGAACGCTGGACGGCGACGGTCGACCGATCTCTGGAACGGGGTTCGACCTCTCCCCCGACGGCGAACTTGCAGAACTGCTCGGCCGGCGGATCGGCGCGATGACCTCCCATCCCTCACAGGCAGTCTGGAGCGCGCCGCTTCCCGCTCCGGAAGCGGATTCGGATACGATTCGATCGGTCGGGATCCACCAGCCGGGATACGACGGACCGCCGGAACACTATCACGAGTACAGCGTCGAACACTTCGAGGTACTTGCAGGCGAGGCGACGTTCACCATCGACGACCGGGCCAAACATCTCACCGCCGGCGAGACGGTGACCGTCGATGCCGGCGAGCGCCACACGTTCAGCGTCGGCGGTGACGACCTGTGTTATATGTTGGTCGAGATCAGTTCACCGGGCCGACTCCGCTACGTGCTGCCGACGCTCGGCGGACTCGCACACGACGACGAGATGGACCTGAACGATCCGCTCCAGCAGGCGATTATCGCCCAGCGCCTCGACGGCAACACCGTGTTCACTGAACTGGATCCCACCGTCGGCCGTCCGCTAAGTTCGGCGCTAGCACCGCTGGCCCGTCTCGGTCAGTACCGCGGCGGTTACGACAAGTACACGCGGGACGCGTTCTGGAAGCGGAAGGTCGAACAACCGAAACTGTAGCCGAATCTCGTTCTCTATCGTCGGTTGCAGACGGCCGGCATCCGGTCCGTCTGTCGTCTCACGGCGGAACGACTTTCCGAAGTCGTCGTGACGCCGTAGTGTGCGCTGGAATCGGTCCCGACGGTCCCTTCTGGTCGGATCGAGCGCCGTCGGCCTCACGGCACTCGCGGGGTGTATCGACTCGTTCGGAAGCACTCGCGGCGCGACCGACGTCGTCCTCCACAACGAAACTGACGAACGCCGACAGGTGGACGTGACGGTCACCAGGCGCAGCGGCGGTGAAACGCCCAACATCCAAGACACGTTCGAGATGGAGCCGAACTCGCGACAGACCGTCAACAACGAGGTCATAATGGGTGCAGACTACGATGTGGCGGTCAGCGTCACGAGTGGTTCAGGACCGGACCCCTACTCCGAGACACAGCAGTGGGACGACGCCGGGAGGCCGCTCCACGTGTTGATATCCGACCAGATCGAGTTCGCAATCGAAATCGGGTGAGCGAGTCGCCTCCGGCGGCGGGTGGTGATAATAATTAACACTATTCACCCAAAATCACCCGACAGTGACTGCCATACGAACCACTGCACGGATGGAGGGTATCGAATGAAGATCGCCGTCTACGGAGCGGGCGGCGTGGGTGGCTACCTCGGCGGCCGACTCGCAGAAGCCGGTGCCGACGTCCACCTGATCGCTCGGGGCGGACATCTCGAAGCGCTCCGCGAGGACGGTCTCCGCGTGGAGAGCGTGGCCGGCGATTTCGCGGTCGACGTGCCCGTGACCGACGACCCCGCGGATGTCGGCCCCTGCGAGTACGTCCTGTTCACCGTGAAATCCTACGACACCGAGGCGGCCGCCCGCGACCTGAATCCGCTCGTCGGCGAGGACACCGCCGTACTCTCGCTCCAGAACGGCGTAGACAACGAACGGCTCATCGCCGACGAGGTCGGCCGGGAGCACGTCCTCGGCGGCGTCGCGTACATCTTTTCGACCATCGCAGAGCCCGGCGTGATCGACCACACGGGCGGCCCGACCAGTTTCACCGTGGGCGAACTCGACGGATCGCACAGCGAGCGCGTCGAGCGATTCGTGGAGTGGTGTGAACGCGCTGACGGCGTGAGCGCCGAGGCGTCGACGTCGATCCGGGCAGAACTCTGGGAGAAGACGGCGTTCATCTGCGCCCACGCGGGAATGACGGCTGCTACCCGACTCCCGCTCGGCGACGTCCGCGCACACGCGGAGTCCTGGGAGATGTACCGCCAACTTTTCGAGGAAGTCTGTCGCGTCGGCCGGGCTGCCGGCGTCGACCTGACCGACGAGACCGTCACGGAGTGGATGGAGTTCGCCGAGGGCCTCGAAGGGGACTCGTACTCGTCATTGCATTACGATCTAACCCAGGAGAAGCCGATGGAACTCGACGGACTCCACGGCGCGGTCATCCGTCGGGCCCGCGAGCATAACGTCACAGTCTCGATGAACGAGGCCATCTACGCCATCCTTCGGCCGTGGGCCGCGCGGAACGAGCGGCTCGACGAGGCCTAAGACCGCCTCCACAGCGACCGTCGTGGCTGGTGCTCTCGGAGACGAGGTATCAGAAAAGCGTTGAGTCGTCGTGTCGCCTGAAAGCGATCGTACGAAGCGTAGCGTTTAGCTGCGGACGACGTTCGTCGCGCGGGGGCCTTTGGGGGCCTGTTCAATTTCGAAGTCGATCTCCGTCCCTTCGGTCAGGTCCTCGCCGCCGACGTCTTCCATATGGAAGAACACGTCGTCGTCAGAGTCGTCCGTTGAGATGAAACCGTAACCGCCTGTGTCGTTGAAGAAATCAACCTTACCGTTTGCCATTGCAATACAACGAATGCCCCATCAACGGATAACGCTTCCGTATTCGTATTATTATTCTACACAAGGGTAGACGATCATCCAATGATTTCAGATACTGATTAGTTCTCACCGAAGTCCGCAGTTCGGACGGGGATCACGACGGAACCCACACAACGAGAACAGGTCGTTGGGGAATCAGCAGTTCTGACCGCCCGCGTTCGCCGACGGCTCTGTCACCGATTCGATCGACCGAGACGGTCGGACAGGGCCGTCCACGTGCCGTGGTTGTTCTGTTGTCTCTCTTCGCTCGGTCGACTGCGCCTGTCACCTGGATCGACTATCCACGACGGTCCCGGCCGACTCGCCGGCCAGAAACACCGGGAGCGACTCGGGGCCAAAGATGTGGGCGGGCGTGTCGAGTTCCAGAAGCGCCCGGACCTTCTCGGCCATCCCGCCGGTCACGTCGGTCGTCTCCGACTCCCCGAGGACGGCATCGACCTGGGCGAACTCGGAGATCCGCGGGATCACCGCGCCGTCGTCGTCGTAGACCCCCGGAACCGTCGAACAGAGGCCCACGCGATCCGCGGAGAGCCCGGTTGCGAGCCGCGTCACCAACTCGTCGCCGCTGATGATGGTCGCGCCCGCGTCTGCTTGCGCGACGACGTCGCCGTGGAGAACCGGAACGAATCCCTCAGCGAGCATCATTCGGATGGATTCGCGCGGAAGCGTCAGATCCGCATTCGCGTCGCGGGCGGCGACCGACAGCGGGTGAACCGGAAGCGCCGAAACGCCCGCATCCTGGAGTTGTCCGACGATCACGTCGTTCAGGCGGCGCATCGCGTCGTGGATCGCCCAGACACCCTGCGCGTCGTGGCTGCCCGTCGAAAGGCTGACGCCGTGTTTGTCGGCCTGATAGTGCCCGAAACTGCCGCCGCCGTGGACGAGCACGAGTCGCTCGGGGGTGGCCTCGCCGATAGTCTCGACGGCCTCCGCGAGCGACTGGTCGTCGACCGTCTCGGGCGTCTCCTTATCGGTGACGACGCTGCCGCCGAGTTTGAGGACGACAGTCACGTCAGGTTGCCTCCGATTCGGTCTCATCACGGTCGCCGTCGTTGGCCGACGCCGACGCAGCGCGGACACCCTCTCGATCCAGTTCGGCTCGGAAAGTGTCACGGCACTCGGCGGTGTAGCGGAGTGCGGTCCGAGTCTCCGGCGTCGGATCGAGCGCGACGATACAGCCGCCACCGCCCGCACCGGTGAGTTTCGCCCCGTGAGCACCGGCCTCGCGAGCGGCCCACACCATATTGTCGAGTGTTCGCGAGGAGACCCCGAGGGCTTCAAGCAGGCCGTGATCGAAGTCCATCAGCCGACCGAGTTCCGCGAGCAGTTCGGGCATCGGTTCGGCGGCCGGGTCAGCGTCAGTGAGGAGCGCTTCGCCCGACCGGACGATGTCGCCGATGCTCTCGACGGTATCGGCGGCGAAATCGTACTCATCGCGGAGTTCTCGCACGCCCGCCACCAGTTCGCCTGTGTCGCCCGCGCCGCCGTCGAACCCGACAACGAAGGGCAGATTCGGCGCTTCGATTCGGCTGCAGTTGTCGCCCTCTACACGTACGGCTCCGCCCATCGCCGAACAGAACGTGTCCGCGCGCGAGGCCTGCCCGTCTTGCACGTCGTACTCCGCGCGGTAGGCACGGTCGGCGATGGCCTCCGGACTGAGTTGGACGCCGAGTTCCCGAGTGGCCGCATCGATGCCGGCGACGACGACGGCGGCCGAGGAGCCCAGCCCCGCACCGAGCGGAATCTGGCTCTCGACGATGATGTCGAACCCTGCGTCGGGGGCATCGGCGGCGTCGCGCGCCTGCTCGACGGCGGCGTCGATATAGCCCATCGCGGCGTCGACGAGGTCCTCGGGGACGTCGACATCAGGGCGCTCCGCCGTGTCGTCGGCGTACTCGACGGTGAATCCGTCGAGGCTCAAGTCCCGCGCCTCGACTCTGATGTGGTCGTCGTCGCGGGCGTCGACGGTGACCGTGGCCCGGCGCTCGATGGCGCAGGGGACTGCCGGCTCGCCGTAGACGACCGCGTGCTCCCCGAAGAGGTACACCTTCCCGGGGGCGCTCGAAACAGTCATACGGGACGAATGCGGGGGGTCCTGCTTAAGCTATCCGACCGGCGGCGACCGCGGAGCCGACAGGCGCGGCGGTCGCGAAACTGATGAGTGCGGCGGTCGCGAAACCGACGACCGGCAGTCTCACCCCCCGTCGTCGAACTCGGTGCCCTCAATGATGTCGTCGCCCCGGCCCGAGCACGCGATTGCCGCGGCAGCCACGAGAGCCAGCAACAGGAGGGCGGCCGCGAGAGCGGGGCCCGAGCTGACGACGCTATCGTCGTCCTCCGACGACGCGTCGGGCGCTGACTCTCCGGTGTCGCCCTCAGCGTCGGCGTTCTCGCCGCTCTCGGCCGAGGCGTCGTCTGCAGCGTCTTCAGCGGATTCCCCACTGTCGGCTGAGGCGTCCTCGTCGGCGTCGTCCGATCCGAACAGGCCGCCCAGACGGCCGATTGCGGGGGCGGTGTTCTCGGCGTTGGCGGTGAAATCGAATCCGTCGTGCAGGTGGAGTTCGAGCAGCGTGATCGATTTGTCGCTCATATCACAAATCTACGATGACCAGCGAAAAAACCGTTGTGGACGCGAACCGCGATCCGGGTGAGGGCCCGAAGGAGCCGACCGACGGTCGACGGCGACACCCGTGTCGAACCCTGACACGGCCGTTCGGTCGAAAGAAAACCGTTAAAAGTCGCCGCAGGGTGTTGTGATGTATGGCTGGAACCATCGAAGTACTCGTTCCCGGCGGAGAGGCCAACCCCGGTCCGCCGCTCGGTCCGGAACTCGGTCCCACCCCCGTGAACGTTCAGGACGTCGTCCAGGAGATCAACGACGAGACGGCGGCGTTCGACGGGATGGAAGTTCCCGTTACCGTCGAATACGAAGACGACGGTGCCTTCTCCATCTCTGTCGGCGTTCCGCCGACGGCCGAACTCGTCAAAGACGAGGCCGGGTTCGATACCGGGTCGGGCGAACCGCAGGAGAACTTCGTCGCCGATCTCGAAGTCGATCAGGTGAAGAAGATCGCCGAGCAGAAGTCCTCGGACCTGCTCTCGTACGACTCGTTCAACGCTGCGAAGGAAGTCGTCGGAACGTGTACCTCTCTCGGAGTCACAATCGAGGGTAACGATCCGCGCCAGTTCAAAGAGCGGATGGAAGACGGCGAGTACGACGACGTCTTCGCCGAATAGTCGGACGAGTTTGCGGTCACTCTCTCTGCGGTTTTTCGGCGCGTCTTCGAGACTGCCTCGACGGCACAGAGTTGTGCGTCCGTTCTGATCGAGGGCTGACACTGTCGGAGCGTTGAGGAACCCGCTCCACCCGCTTTGAGTACGACAGCAGTTCGGGTGTCCAAGAGGCGCTCCAGCCACCCTCGTCCGTGCCCACGATTCCCACGAATTCGGCGGTTCGGGGCCGATAACGGACGGTATGCGGGCTCCGCTTCGACGGACTTAAGTCCGCCATCCCCGTTCGATTCGACGAGACAGGCAGACGCCTGTTTCACTGACCCGTAGGAGCAATCCTGCGTACTACGGAGGTGAATAATGGCAGATACGATAGTTGACGCAGTCTCTCGCGCGCTCGACGAGGCACCCCCGCGGAACTTCCGTGAGACGGTAGACCTCGCCGTGAATCTGCGCGATCTCGACTTAAACGACCCGTCGAAACGTGTCGACGAGTCTGTCGTTCTCCCGTCCGGGACCGGGCAGGAGACGCAGATCGTCGTCTTCGCGAGCGGTGAGACAGCGCTCCGAGCCCAAGAGGCAGCCGACCAGGTTCTGGACGGCAACGACCTCGAAGACCTCGGAGACGACACCGATGCGGCAAAAGACCTCGCGGACGAGACCGACTTCTTTGTGGCCGAAGCCGATATGATGCAGAACATCGGCCGCTACTTAGGAACGGTTCTCGGTCCGCGCGGAAAGATGCCGACCCCGCTCCAGCCGGACGACGACGTCGTCGAGACGGTGAATAGAATGAAGAACACGGTGCAACTCCGCTCCCGCGATCGCCGGACGTTCCACACCCGAGTCGGTGCTCAGGATATGGACGCCGAACAGATCGCGGACAACGTCGACGTCATCGTCCGTCGTCTCGAAGCGAACCTCGAGAAAGGTCCGCTCAACATCGATTCGATGTACGTGAAGACGACGATGGGGCCGTCCGTGGAGGTACCCGCATGAGCGAAAGTGCCTCCACACGGCGCACCGACACGATCCCCGAGTGGAAGCGCGAGGAGGTCGACGAACTCGTCGAATTCCTCGAGCGCTACCAGTCGGTCGGCATCGTTGACGTCGCCGGCATCCCAAGCCGGCAACTTCAGAGTATGCGCCGTGAACTCCACGGCAGCGCGGCGCTCCGGATGAGCCGAAACACACTCACTACCCGCGCGCTCGAGGAGGTCGGCGACGGGTTCGAGAACCTGACCGGATACGTCTCCGGACAGGTCGCACTCGTCGGCACCAACGACAATCCGTTCGGGCTCTACCAGCAGTTAGAAGCCTCGAAGACGCCCGCGCCGATCAGCGCCGGCGAAGTCGCGCCCAACGACGTCGTCGTCCCCGAGGGTGACACGGGCGTCGACCCCGGTCCGTTCGTGGGCGAACTCCAACAGGTCGGTGCCTCGGCTCGCATCCAGGACGGATCGATCAAGGTCACCGAGGACTCGAAGGTCCTAGAGGCCGGCGAAGAGGTCTCGAGCGACCTCGAATCCGTCCTCGCCGAACTCGGTATCGAGCCCAAGGAGGTCGGTCTCGACCTCCGTGGCGTCTTCTCCGAAGGCGTCCTGTTCGAACCCGAGGAACTCGCCCTGGACATCGACGAGTACCGCGCGGACATCAGGTCCGCTGCGGCGGCCGCCCAGAACCTCGCGGTCAACGCGGCGTTCCCGACGGCCCAGTCGACGCCGGCGCTGCTCTCGAAAGCCGCCGGCGATGGGAAGGCCCTCGGCCTGTTCGCCGCAATCGAAGACCCCGACGTGCTGCCTGATCTCGTCGCGAAAGCCGACGCGCAGGTCCGCACGCTCGCGGCGCAGATCGACGACGACGAGGCCCTTCCGGACGAACTCCAAGACGTCGAAGCGCCCGAACCGGCCGTTGAGGCGGCGGACGAGACGGACGCCGAAGAAGACGAATCGGCAGACGAAGACGACGCGGACACTGACGCCGACGACGGCGGGACCGACGACGACGACGATGACGACGGTGCCGAAGGACTCGGCGCGATGTTCGGATAACACACGAGGTACACAACAATGGAATACGTTTACGCAGCTCTCATCCTGAACGAATCGGGCGAAGAGATCAACGAAGACAACGTCACCGGGGTCCTCGAGGCCGCCGGCGTCGACGTCGAAGAGTCCCGAGTGAAGGCGCTCGTCGCCGCGCTCGAGGACGTCGACATCGAGGAGGCCGTCGAGACGGCGGCCGCCGCTCCCGCGCCCGCCGCGGGCGGCGCCTCGGGCGAGGTCGAGACCGCAGACGAGGAAGAGGAAGCCGCTGACGAGGAAGAGGAGGCCGACGAGGCCGACGAAGCCGACGAAGGCGACGACGACGAAGAGGCCAGCGGCGAGGGCCTCGGCAACCTCTTCGGCTGAACCGGGACATACCCGAAAACGCCGACCGTCCGATCCGGACGTCGTGCCGACTCGTCTCGAACTCACATTCTTTTGACTCTACCCCACGAGTGGAAACGCCGCCAGTCACGCGTACTCGCTGAGTCCCTACGAACAGATAACCGCAAGCAAACCGCTCAGGACACGATAATAGCGCTGCGAACGAATCCCCCGCATTTCAGTAACTTTCAGTAAGTGGGTACCTACCGGTAACGGTTATTTCTATCGAGATTCTACGTGGTCGTATGACAGCGAACGGCGGCAGCTCAGAGGTAGCAGGGCAACTGGAAGTGTGGTGTGCGGGCGAGGACTGGTGTCCGGTGACAACGACGTCCTCGCTCATCGGCAAGAAGTGGCACCCCGTGATTCTCCATCGGTTGCTCGAACACGGCCCCAGCGGGTTCAACGAACTCAAAGACGACGTCGATGGAATCTCGAGCAAGGTGCTTTCCGACAGCCTCGAAGACCTCGGCGAGAAGCAACTCGTCGATCGCGAAGTCGTCAGCGAAAAGCCGTTTCGCGTTCAGTACTCGCTCACCTTGCACGGGGAGTCACTCGCGCCCGTGATCTACGCGATGCGGGACTGGGGGGTCGAACATCTCAGTGAACCCACTGACGACGGACCTTCGGTCGCATAGAGCCGGCCTCTACTGACTGGTGGACCGGTCGCGACCCTTCCGGACTCCGATTGGACAGTCACCGTCTGCAGTCCCGTTCGTCGGAGGGTCAAGAGGTCACCGCCGGGTGTATCGACCGTCCCATAGCAGTTCCGCCAGCGGTTACGTCAGGGTTAGCGTGGGCTTTTGTCGATCCAACGGTAACGTATGCGTATGAGTGGCACACCGACTCGCAGAGCCCTCCTCGCTGCGCTCGGTGCCGGGGCGTTCGCCGGGTGTCTGGGCGAATCGAGTGGCTCGGCGACTCAGGAGTCGACCGAAACCGAGAGATCCGATACCGGTAGCAATACCCGAACCACGTCGGCCCCGAATGTAGAGGAAGCCCCCCTTCCGACCGCCGAAAACCGACTTCCGCTGCCGAGGGAGCCGTCATCGATCCGGGACAGCGCGGTCTCCGGTGGCCCGCCCAAAGACGGGATCCCCTCGATCGACAATCCCTCGTTTATTGATGTCGAAACCGCGTCCGAGTGGCTCGATCCCAGCGATCCGGTGTTCGGTGTGACGCGCGGAGAGGCGACGAAAGCGTATCCGCAGTCGATTCTCGTCAGTCACGAGATCTGCAACGATGTCCTCGATAGGACGCCCGTGAGCGTCACGTACTGTCCGCTCACCGGGACCGCGATGGGGTTCGAGCGGGGCGAGACGACGTTCGGCGTCTCCGGGCGACTGGTGAACAACAATCTAATTATGTACGACCGGGCCAGCGAGACGTGGTGGCCTCAGGTCCTCTCGACGTCGATCCCCGGACCCTGGAACGGGGATGCGGAGGTTGAGTCGCTGTCGCAGTTCCCGGTCGTCTGGACCACCTGGAAGCGGTGGTCCGACGCACATCCCGAGACTGCGGTCCTCTCACGAGACACTGGCTTCGCCAGCAACTACGAGGGAGACCCGTACGGATCCTACAACCCTCGCTCGGGCTACTACCGGCCGGACTCCGAACCGATGTTCCCGTCGATGTCCGAAGACGACCGTCTCAAGTCCAAACGGGTCGTCATCGGCACCCGGACCGCTGCAGGCGCGGCGGCTTTCGAGAAACGGGCACTCAGAGAGCAAGGGGTACTCCACGGATCCCTGGGCGGCAGACCGGTCGTGGCAGTGTACGAACCGACCCTCGATACGGGATACATCTACCGCAATCCGGGCGAGGTGAAATACGAGTATCGCGACGGGCGGGCCGTCGGCGAGGACGGCGAAACGTACGATCCGAGCGAGCTTCCGGGCGAGAAACTCCTCGCATTCGACGCGATGTGGTTCGCCTGGAGCGGCTTCTACCCTGACACCACACTCAATGCCGGCAGCTGAACACCGACCCGCGACGGGGGCGAGTACGGTCGCTCGGACGAGAGCCGCACTCGACGCGGCCGGGGGCCGGGGAGACTCACGTCTCGTCTTCGCTAGTGCTGGCTTGGGGTATCTCGCTGCATATCTCTTCACCGTCGGAGACCTCGCCATCACCGGCGGGTCCGGGGGGCTTTCGGTCCGAACGGCTGCCGACCTCTCGCGGGCAGTTGCGAGCCTCGGGTTCTTCCGGTTCGACGCGATTGCGGTGCTCTCTGCAGGGCCGATCGTCTACCTATTTTCGCCGCTCAACGTACTGCTCGGGCTGTCGCTCGGCGGTCTCGTGGGTGCCAACCTCGCGCTCACCTACCTCGGCATCGTCCAACCGCAAGCCTGCGGACTCGAGAGTTCCGCCGGCGTGCTGGCTGGCGTGCCAGCGCTGCTGTCGGGTGCCGCCTGCTGCGGACCGACGATCCTGCTCGTCGTCGGGATCCAAGCGAGTGCGACCATCGTCACCGGATTCCAGTTCCTGGTGCCGATCGCCTTCGCGATGCTGGTCGGGAGCCTGCTGTTGGTCGGTCGGAAGGTCGATCCAGAGTTACTGTGATCGCCTCTCCTCTGGTGTCGCCGCTACACTCGGAGTACGGCCACTGATCCAGAGGCCCTCGTGGGGTGGCAGTGGACCCGCAGTCCCGATGGACCCGCAGAAACCGAGGGCATTGCGCGGGACTGTGACACTTGCCACCCTCGACAGCCGCGCGGGTCAATCGCGAATCCGATTGCTTCCGACACGGGCGATAGTATATGTATGAGCACGCCGAATCGATCACAGTGATTGTCGTCGCCACCGACGACTTCGAGTTGTACCACGACGTCGTCGACGAACTGCGGGATCGGGGCGTGAGCTTCACCACTCAAGAACCGGGCAAAGAGCTCCCCGACGGGACGCAGGTCGTGATCAGGGCCCCAGGAGACGCGTCGGTTCCGGCGGACGTCGAGGCAGTGACTGCCGAGGCCGACGACACCCGTCGGGCCGTCGAGGAGGCGGTCTCGATGCTCCGCGGAGGCGGCGGCCGGACGGTCGTGGGCGTCGATCCCGGCACGCGTCCGGGAATCGCCGTCCTGAACGGCGAGACCGTGGTCGCGGCGTTTCAGGTCCCGCTGACCGACGCCGTCGAGACCATTCGCCGGGAAGTCGCGGACGCGCCGGACCCCGTGGTCCGGATCGGCGACGGGGCGCGACTCCAAGGGGCACAACTGGTCAACGAACTCGACGACGTCACGGTCGAACTCGTTGATGAGACCGGGACGACGCCGTATCTCGGGACCGGTGCGCGGGGGATTGGCGACGTCCTCGCGGCAGTCAACATCGCGCTGATCTCCGGCGAGGAGGTGAGTAGCAGGACGATCGAACCAACGGCGGGGGAACTCCAGCGGATCAAAGACCGGTCCCGGCGGGAATCCGAAGACGAACGCACGATCGACGAGGGACTCGCGAGGCGGGTCGCCGCCGGCGAACTCAGTGTCACGGAAGCGCTCCAGACTCACCGCGACCGTGACGACGGGTCGGACGGCGGGAGGGGGTGAGGGTCGCCGAGCGAAGTGGGACCCCCCGGCTATTCGTCGCGAACGACGTCCTCGGCGCGTCGAAGTATCTCGCGAACGGGGCGGTCCGTCGCCTCGGCGACGGCAAGGGCGTCGTCGTACTCGGCACTGTAGTCGTAGGGGTCGCCGCTGGCGTCCGAGGCGACTTTGACGGCGACCTCGTGGGTCTCGCCGTCGATCTCCAACGGCGCGGTTCGGAACGTCCGGTCGGCGACCCAGCGGTGACCCGCCCCGTGTTCGCGCACCCCGAGTGTGCCGGTCTCCAGAGCCAACTTGTGGGCCACGCGCGCAGCATCCTCGGGGGCGACCATCACCTTCACCAGGTGCCCCGGCCGTGACTTCTTCATCGTCGTCGGGACGATGCTCACGTCACGTGCGCCCGAGTCGGTCAGCCGTTGCTGGAGAGAGCCGAGGACTTCGGGCGAGGCGTCGTCGAGGTTCGTCTCAAGAACGGTGATCCGCTCCCGGTCGAGCGCAGAGCCGCCGTCCCCAACGACTGCGCGGAGCACGTTCGGTCGGTCGGGGAAGTCGTATCCGCCTGCCCCGTAACCCGCCTCGGCGACGTCCAGCGTCGGGAGCGTGTTGACGCCATCTGCAACGTGTGCGAGGATGGCCGCGCCGGTAGGTGTGAGCAGTTCGGCGTCGACCGGACCGCCGCGGAGTGACCACGACGCGCGAGCGGCGATTTCGACGACGGCGGGTGCCGGCACGGGGTACTCGCCGTGGGCCATCTCCGCCGAGCCACCGCCGGTGGCCAGCGGCGTCGTGACCACGTGCTCGACGCCGAGATCCGCAAGGAGGAGCGCGGCGCCGACGACGTCGGCGATGGCATCGTCCGCACCGACCTCGTGGAAGTGCGTCGCTTCGAGATCGGTGCCGTGCACGGCGGATTCCGCCTCCCCGAGGATGGTGAAGATGGCGTTCGCATCCGCTTCGACAGACGAAGCGAGGTCCATCGATTCGACGACGTCGAGTACCTCGGCGTAAGTGCGGTGGGTGCCGTGGCCCTCCGCCGGCGTCGCGTCGGCGTCGTCGTAGCCCCGGGAATGGCCGTGCGAGTGGTCGTGGTCGTGCCCAGTATGCGAATGCTCGTGAGGATGGTCGTGCGTATCCGAGTTGTCGTCGGACCTATGCTCGTGATCGTGTTCGCCGTCTCGATCAGCCGACTCCTCCAGCATCACGCGGACGCTCGTGGCCGTGATCCCCCGCTTGTCGACGGTCTCGACGTCGTAGCGAACGTCGAGCGCGTCCTCCACCGGGGCGAGCGCATCGCGGTCGGCACCGGCGGCCAGGAGGGCGGCCAGCAACATATCGCCGCTGGCGCCCATCCGGCCGTCGAAAGCGAGTGTGCGCATACGGAGCGTATCGTGACGCGGCGGCAAAGACCCACGCATCGATGCCGCTGTCGGTAAGGATTTGTACCCTGGAGACCAAGATTGTTATAGAGTGTCACGGAATCGGTCGAGAGTTCCAACGAGCGGTGTCAGGCAAGAACTTAATCCCGGCCGTGACCGACTGGCGGGACGCATCCCCGCGACCCAATCATGAACGAAGTTCAACTCGAAGTGGCGAAGGCGTACCCCAACGACTCGGGGCGCGGCATCGCCCGACTCGACCCGGACACGTTGCTCCATCTCAAGCTCTCGCCGGGTGACATCATCGAAATCGAAGGCGCAGAGACGACAGCCGCGAAAGTGTGGCGCGCAGATCGGCAGGACTGGAACACCGATACAGTCCGCATCGACGGCTTCACGCGGCAGAACGCCGACGTGAGCATCGGCGAGCGCGTGACGATTCGCAAGGCCGAGGAGACAAAAGCCGAGAAACTGGTGCTCGCACCGCCCGAGGAGGCGAGCGTCCAGTTCGGTTCCGACGCAGCCGGAATGGTCAAGCGGCAGATCCTCAAGCGTCCGGTCGTCGAGCGCGACATCGTCCCGGTGATGTCATCGACGAACCATCCGTTTATGCGGTCGCCGGGGCAGGCGATCCCGTTGATCGCCGTCGAAACCGAGCCCGACGGGGTCTGTCTCGTGACCGAAGACACCGAGGTAGAACTCCGCGAGGAGCCAATCTCCGGCTTCGAGAAGACCGGCGGCGGGATCACGTACGAGGACATCGGCGGCCTCCAGAGCGAGATCCAGCGCGTGAGAGAGATGGTCGAACTCCCGATGAAACACCCGCAGATCTTCAAGAAACTCGGGATCGAGCCGCCGCAGGGCGTGCTGCTCCACGGCCCGCCGGGGACGGGCAAGACCCTGCTCGCGAAGGCCGTCGCCAACGAGACGTCGGCGAGTTTCTTCTCGATCGCGGGTCCGGAGATCATCTCGAAGTACTACGGTGAGTCCGAACAGCAGTTACGTGAGATCTTCGAGGACGCCACCGAGGAGTCGCCGTCGATCATCTTCATCGACGAACTCGACTCCATCGCGCCCAAGCGTGAGGACGTCACCGGCGAGGTCGAGCGTCGGGTCGTCGCCCAACTGCTCACGATGATGGACGGCCTCGAAACCAGAGGCCAGGTCATCGTCATCGCGGCGACGAACCGGGTCGACAGCGTCGATCCCGCGCTCCGTCGGCCGGGGCGGTTCGACCGCGAGATCGAGATCGGTGTGCCCGACGAGACGGGGCGGAAGGAGATCCTCCAGATCCACACCCGCGGAATGCCGCTGTCGGACGACGTCTCGCTCGATCACCTCGCGGACGAGACCCACGGCTTCGTCGGGGCCGACATCGAGTCGCTGACCAAGGAGGCCGCGATGAAAGCCCTCCGCAGATACCTCCCGGAGATCGACCTCGACGAGGAGGACATCCCGCCGAGTCTGATCGATCGAATGATCGTCAAGCGCCAGGACTTCCAGGGGGCGCTCTCGGACGTCGAACCCTCTGCGATGCGGGAGGTCCTCGTCGAGTTGCCGAAGGTGTCGTGGGACGACGTCGGCGGACTCGAGGATCCGAAACAGACCGTCCAGGAGAGCGTCGAATGGCCGCTGACGTCCGAGGACAGATTCGAGCGGATGGGGATCGATCCGCCGAAGGGGGTGTTACTGTACGGGCCACCGGGAACAGGGAAGACCCTGATCGCGAAGGCTGTCGCCAACGAGACGAACGCGAACTTCATCTCGGTCAGAGGGCCGCAACTGCTCTCGAAGTGGGTCGGCGAGTCCGAGAAGGCCATCCGGCAGACGTTCCGGAAAGCCCGGCAGGTCAGCCCGACGATCATCTTCTTCGACGAACTCGACAGCCTCGCCCCCAGCCGGGGCGGCGAAACCGGTAACAACGTCTCCGAACGGGTCGTCAACCAACTGCTGACCGAGCTGGACGGGCTCGAGGAGAACGGTAACGTGATGGTGATCGGCGCGACCAACCGGCCGGATATGATCGACCCCGCGTTGATCCGCTCGGGACGGTTCGATCGTCTCGTGCTGATCGGTCAGCCGGACGAGGAGGGCCGCGAACAGATCCTCAAGATCCACACGCGCGACTCGCCGCTCGCGCCCGATGTTAGCCTGCGCGAGATCGCGGAGATCACCGAAGGATACGTCGGCTCCGACCTCGAGACGATCGGTCGCGAGGCCGCCATCGAAGCGCTTCGCGACGACGGTGAAGCCGAGGAGATCCAGATGCGGCATTTCCGTCAGGCGATGGAGTCCGTCAGGCCGACAATCACGGAGGACCTGATGGAGTACTACGAGGATATGCAAGAACAGTTCAAAGGTGGCGGGGGCGAGAGTCTCAGCGACCGCCGCGGCGGCCGGATCGGCTTCCAGTAACTGCGGACGAGCCGACGCTTTTTAACGCGCTATCTGACGATTGTCACCGGGACCGGCGAGCGACGCGCGACGTGTTCGGCGACGCTACCGAGGAGTAGTCGAGAGACCCCACGACGGCCGTGACTGCCGACGACGACGTGGTCGGCGTCGCGTTCTCGGGCCTGCTCGACAATCGTCGTGGCTGGTCTGCCGACCTCGATGGCCGTTTCGACGTCGTCGTTGCTCGCACGCTCGGACATAACGGTGTCACGGCCCTCTTCGAGCGTCGTCTCGGCCTCAGTTTTCGCCTCCTGATACCAGTCCTCAGAGCCCGTCGGCAGGACGCCGGCGCTGTAGCCCGCCTGGACGGGGTCGATGACGTACAGCAGGGTCACGTCGGCGTCGGCCCACTCCCCGGCGACGAATCGGAGCGCGTGCATCGACTGCGGCGAGCCGTCGACCGGAACGAGCACGTGCCTCGGCATACCTTCAGCTACAACAGCGTCACATAAAAAACGGCATCCGCGAAGGGGTATCGTAGTGTGATTGCGACGTGACTGGCGCCCACGCTGCTGTCAACGGTATTGCTGACGCTCGCTCCCGGATGTCGTCGTCGATTCTCTGTCCCGGGTGTCGCCGTCGACGCTCACTCCCCGTGACGAGTGAGACAGACCGGAAGTCCGACGAGTTCGATCGGCTCCGAGTTGTCCGGAGAGTACACGACGGCCTGGCCTTTCTCCATATAGGGGACCTTGCTTTCGAGCGTCGGGGGGACGTTCACGCTCTTGATTGCGTCCTCGTCGCCGAGGTTGAGAACGAGTCGGGTGTTGATCTGCTTGAACACCGAGTCGGCGACGTCCTGGGGGTCCTGCGTGATCAAGAAGAGTCCGAGCCGTTCTTTCCGACCCTGCTTTGCGGCCTCGGTGAACTTCGAGATCACCTTTCGGGCCTGGACGGTGTCGGCGTCCGCGAGGAAGTTGTGCGCCTCGTCCATTCCCAGGAGGAGGGGTGTCTCCTTGATCCGGTCGGAGTCGGGCGCGTTCGACAGTTTGTCGTCGATGAGGAGGCTGGAGACGGCGAGGACGAATAGTTCCTTCGCGCGACTGGTCGAAAGGTGGTACGTCGGGATCACCGTCAACCCGCCAGGGCGGACGAGTTGGTGATCAAGTTCCGTGATCGGGCGGGCGGACTGGTCGAAGACCCCGCTGGGGACCCCGTGGACGCGTCGCTTGACCGCATCGAACGTGGCTTCGTGAACCCGGCCCGACTCGTCGAGTTCAGATTTGAGCGCGGGATTGTCGAGAAACGTCTGAAACTCGTCGTAGGTTCCCTCGTCGCCGTACTCTCGGAAGAATCGGTTCAGCAGTTGGACCAGGGCAGGGTACTGATTCTCGTTGAGACTGCTTCCCGCGACGAGCCACGGGCGGTCGCACGCCATTGAGAAGGGAATTGTAAACTCCAACTGCTCCGCGCGATGGTTTCCACCGCCGTAAGGGACGCCGTCCTCCTTTGGGACGAGCGCGAGCGTGTCGTCGTGCCCGCCGTGGACGATACGCTCGCGCTCGTAGCGCCTGGCGGTCGCAGCGTCCATCGCTGGGTTATCGTCGTGCATCTGGGCGTACTCATCCTGCGGGTCAAACTGGACGACTGCGAGTCTGGCGTCGCGGCCGTCGTCCATCTCGTACGTCCGATTCTCGGCGAGCAGTTGTCTGAGGACGTTCTTCGTGGCGTGGGTCTTCCCCGAGCCAGTGCCGCCGGCGACGAGCGTGTGTCGGAAAATTAGGGGGTCGCCGTCGGCGTAGTCGTCGCGGAGGCGGTAATCGATCGTCGGCGGTCGAGCCGCTGTCCGGACCTTCTCGCCGCCCACCGAGAGGTGCCCCAGGAAGATGCCGTCACCCGGGATCTTCAGGCCGGTCTTGATCTGATCGGGATCCGTCGCCTCGGTGACGACCGCTCCGGGTTTGGGGACGCGGTCCACCATCCGCCGTTTCAGTGATGCGTCATCGTCCACCACGTTCGGGTCGCCATTCTCGAAGAGCACGGCCAGCGGGTCGAGTTCGGCGACGAACTTGTAATCGCGCTCTTCGAACTCGTCGCGGCGCATCGCGCGCCTGGCGTGGATTTCGGTTGCGTCGTCGGTCTGGAACTCCTGCGCGTACTCCAGGGCTGTGATCTTCGCGAACAGCAGTTCGTCGTCCGGATACGGGACGAGCAGGTATTTTCCGAGTCGGACGGCATCGCGATTGTCTGTGGTGACGTAGGCTCGCAACGTCGTCTCGTCGCCGTCTTCGGCGACGCGGAGTCCCTGCGAGACGGCGATGGCACCGAGGCCGCGGTCCTGTCCCGCGGGTGATGCGTCGTATGACTCGAAGGCGACCTCCGAACCGGCGGCGTCGCCGCCGTCTGAGGTCGGGGGGGTCGCCCCCGAGGTGGCGGTTTCGTCTGAAGAGGCCGCCGTCGGAGCACCGGACGACGCCGCATCGCCGATGTCGGTCGGTGGCGTGTCGTCCTCGGCGTCCCCAGCGTCGCTGTCACTCGCCGCTCGCTCGTCCGAACCCGGCTCGAAGTCCCCGAGATCCATCTCGTCTACGTTCTGCGTCGGAAGCGACTTAACGGCCTCGCACGTTGCGGGGGCCTTTTCACCGCAGGAAGCCAACAACCGGTATGTTGCTCGTGCGCGGTCACGGTGGTGGGACGACGCTCACCGGAACAATTTTCGAGCGGGGTGAGCGAGCGCCGTCGTACAAGGGCGCTCCGGACGAAGACGCCCCCTACGTCTGGGTCTGCGACGCCTTCTACGAGGTCGAAAGCGGTGGTTCGGAGACGACGATCGACGGCGAGATCAAGCACGTGGCGTTCGAATCGCCGATGCCCCGCGGCTTCGAGACGCGCGAGCAGGCGCTCGAATCCGCCCGCGAGCACGTCCGGACGCAGTTCGCCCGCGTCGGCGTCGCCGAGGCCGACGTCGAGATCGAGGTGCTGAAAGAGGAACCGAGCGCGGAGCACTCCTGAGCAGGGACGCGACCGCCAGCCCGATCAGGGATGGCGCTACCCGATGTCGCCCCAGCGGAGTTCGTCGTACCGCTTGATTTCGTCGGTCTCGAGGGTCTCTTCGAACTTCTGCCGGAGCGCTGATTTCTCGCCGGCACTGATTCGCGCGAGTTCATCCGCTTTCGCAACGGCCTCCGGCGGCCCGCGTCGGGCCGCGACCTCGCCGACGAACTGCCGCGTGAGCGCTTCTCTGAGCGCCTCGTCACGAGCGAACGCCCGTGGAGTCTCGACGCGGTAGAGCACGTCAGTCTGGGGCTCGTAGATGGTAAAGAAACACGTCTCGTACAGTTCGGGGTTGAGTCGGCGCTCGACGCCATAAGCGTCGCCGTCAGCTGCGACAGTCGCGTCGACGCCGCCGCGTGAGACGAACCAGTTCGTGAACGTCACCTCGGCGGTGTGACGACCCTCGCGGCCGTGGGTCGGTTTGTCAGAGGCCGGGTCGCCCTCGCCGTCCCGGCGTTCGAGTAATCGGGTGAAGAACGCAGCGTCGTCGGTCCACGGGACGTCGACTGCGCCGTCGCCCTCGCGGTCCCGAAGCGTCCCGACGATCCGTTTCGAGGCCGGATTCTTGACGAATCCACAGAGCGGTACCTCCCGTTCGACGAACGATTCGACGAGGCGGACGTAGTTCTCGACAATCGATCGGGGTTTCAACTCCTCGGAGAGCGCACGGAGTTCGGCATCGCGTTCGCGCCAGTTGAGCAACTCGACGGGATAGAGCGGCCCATCGAGGATCAGGAGGTCTGAGACCTGATCGGCGCGTTCGAGCGCGTGCGAACTCTCGGCCAAGTAGAGCGCGAGCGCGTGGACGATCCCTTCGGCGTATCGGCTCACCCGGGGAGCGTTGAGGACCCGCCACCGGCAGTAGCCCTCGTCGACCTTCCGCCAGGGTTCGTCAAGCGGGACGGTCGCGTCGGTGACGTGCGTCGCCGCGACGATGCTGCGGTGACGGTGGAGGTCGAGATTCGAGGGCACCGACGCCATCGCGGCCTGTGCGAGATCGACGACCAGCCCGTTTTTGAACGTAGTGGGGTTGATTGTCCCCGAGTCGAGACCGTGGACGGTCTCGAACGGGCTGTCAGCGAGGGCGACAGACGCTGCATCGGCCGCTCGGAGTCGCTGTTCGCCGACCGGCTCAATCACGACGCGTCCGTCCGGTCCGTACAGGGGGTCGAGGAACTCCGACCAGATGCGTGCGGCCACGTCGACGTGGTCCGTGTCGTCCACCTGGCTCGCGAGATACGCCGCGAGATCCGCGATGCTGTCGACGTGGACGGGGTCGAGTGTCACAACCGTACTCTCGGCGGCAGGCGAGAAAAAGCCCCCGAGTGGGAACAGTCATACGTCACGACGTCCTACCTGCGCGCGTGACAGTCACAGCGGTGGGGTTCGATCTCGACGAGACGCTCGCCGTGCCAACACGTGACCGGGCGACGATTTTACGTGACGCCGCAGCGATCGCCGACGCACCGCCGCTCTCCCGCGAGGCGTACCTCGACGCCCACCGCCGGCACCTGACCCGCGAGACACGCACCCCGATCTTTGCCGATCTGCTCGCCACGTACGAGACCGACGTCGACCCCGAAGTCGTGGCCACCGCATACCGAAACGAGATCGCTGACGCGCTCGTCCCCGTTCCCGAAATCGAACCGTTTCTCGACCGACTCCGCGGGGAGTACCGGATCGGGTTGCTCACCAACGGGCCGCGGGTGGCCCAGCGGGACAAACTGACCACGCTCGGCTGGACAGATCGCTTCGACGCGGCGCTCGTGACTGGCGAACTCGACGCCGGAAAGCCGGACCCGATGGCTTTCGAGGCCCTGTTGAATGCACTCGGGACCGAACCCGGAGAGACCGCGTACGTCGGCGACGACGTGACCGCCGACATCGCTGGCGCGGCCGACGCCGGGCTCGTTCCGATCCAGGTACTCTTCGAGGGCGGTCCCGAGTCGTCGCCGCGGGCGGCCGCGCATCTTCCGCGCAACGAACTCGTCTCGCGATTGCCGGACGTGCTCGAGAGCCTCTGATCGTAACGACTCGGACGGGTCGGACCGCTCAGCCAGTGGGCTCCGAGAGTTCGCGACTGACGGTTTCGAGCGCCGGCAAGAGCCATTTGACCTGTGCCCCGTCCTCGACGAAAACCAGCGTCTTCGGCGGCCTGACCGCCTTCGGTCTGACGCGGAGCCCCTCTGTTTCGGCGGCCTCCGCGACGGTGTCGACCGCGCGCTCGAACGCGAGTCGGACGCGGTTCGGTTGCACCGAGACTGTGGCTACCCGTTCGTGATTGCCCTCGCCGCGGTGTTCGATGGCATATGCGAACGCACCGTCCGGCGTCGGCTCAACGTCGGGATCGGGATCTGTGACCGCGAGTCCGGCGAGGTCGTCGTGGCCGGTGAGCTCCGAGGCGAGAAACTGCGCGATGCGCCGGCCGTCGGTCAATCGATCCGTGACCATACCGCAACTTCGCTCCGGGCGGAAAAGAGGGCTCCGTTCGCGACCGATTGGGTCGTGCCCCGAGGTCACTCGCCGAGTTGGTCGCGGGCCGCCTGCGCCGCGCCGACGATCTCGACGTCGTGTCGCCGCGCGTAGAGGGCCGCAGCGGCCTCGACAGAGACCTCAAGCGACCGCTGTGTCTCGTTGATCACCGCCACGGCCTCCTGTTTGTCGTGGCCGGCGGCGACAAGCGCGTCGAGGATACGCTCGAACGTCGATTGCTCCCGCAGGATCGACTCGTCCGGTTCGAACTCCGCCGGGATCGAGATCCCGCTCGGATCGAACTGCGCGACGATCTCACCGTCCTCGCGAGCGAGGAGGCCTCGTCCCGCCGCCACGTCGATGAGTCGCTTGGCCTGGTCGGGTGAGAACCAACTGCGGTCGAGCGCGAGCGCGACGACGAACTCGCCCTCGCCGAGTCGCGTCGTCCCCTGCTGCTTGAACGGGACGGCGACGGCGACTTCGAGGCTCATATCATTTGCAGGACTGCCCCGGCACAAGAGTCCCCGGATTCGAACCCGCTCGCCGGTCCACTGGGCCGTCGGTGGTGTCGGTGGTCGGTGGGGGTATCACGACAGACGGCGTGAGACCGGTGGGGAGGGGCAACACAAACGGACGGCATCAGAACTGGCCGACGCTACCGACGAACAACAACGCAGCGGCCACCAGTGACGCGACACTACTTGCGAGCATAATCGGGACCGCCGACGCGATACCGACGAGGCCGCCGCAGACCAGACTGAGTCCCATCCCGCCCAGCACGTAGTCGAACCGCGTCGGGGTGCCGTTCGGCAAGTGGTGCATTGGTAATTACATCTAATTAGCAAGGTACACAAATATTTTCTGTCCTTCTTCGGCACTGAATTCGATTGTGCGCAGTCGGCCAGATTCGGCGACCTCAGCGCGCTGTCGGCGCTGATTCTCCGAGAAGACCGCCGTTGCAGACGCTGTTTGACGAGCGCCTGCGTTGGTCTTGCTCTGGCAGTCCCGGGCCCCCGATCGTGCAGGCTCAGTTCCGATCGACGTCGATGGTTCTCGGATCGACGTCCCGTATCCCGGCGGTGGCCGCCCGTTTCGACTCCGCTCCGGCGCGAACGACGACGGTCTGTCCGTGGTCGTCGCCGGGAGCAACATCCCGTGCAGACGCCTCGCCGTCATCCAGATCCGAGAAGAGAATCGTCGCCCCGGCGATGATGGGCGCGACGAGACCGGCTGCGACGACACCGGGATCGGCGATCGGTTCATCGACGACGACAGTATCTCCCGCGACAAGGCCCGCATCGTCGACGACCGTCTCGGCCGCCGCGAGGATTGCCGCGTGAGTGTACGTTCGGTCCTCGACGAGCAGGAGTGGATCGTCGGGCGCGACATCGGCCGGGTGGACCGCGGGGTTCTCGCTCCAGACCTCGGCCTCCCAGTGCGTCGTCGAGGGGTCCTCCGGCGGCCCGCCGTGGACGGCGAGGTTGTGTCCCGGTGGTAACTCGAAGTCGCCCTCCCGGGCGACGGGTGCGAGGATGCTTCGAGGCGCGTCGTCACGGATGGCGTCGGCGAACCGCGTCGCAGCGCCCAGTTGGGCCGCGCCGTAGAGCGCGAGGAGGGGTTCCGGCGCGGTCCCGGGAACTACGAGGACCTCGTCGCCGCCGCGGACCCCGAGGTAGCGAAAGACGTTTCCCGACTTGTACGAGGTCGTGATGAAATCGCGGTAACTGTAGGTCCGACCGGACGACGCCGCCTGCAGCGCGAGCCCCGACGTCCGCCGGTCGCGAGCGACGAGATCCCCGAGCGTCTGTGGGTCCGAACAGGGCGCGGGCCAGGACGCGTCCGACTCCGCGGCCTCGGCATCGACTCCGGCGTCGGCATCGCTGTCGGGATCAGTGGGCATACCCGATTTCGGTCACGGGTCCGCAAAACGGCGTCGGATGGACGGGCCCAGCGGAGGCTCAGGGGGCACCCACTGCGACGAGGGTGCTGGCCTCTTGGGCGGTCATCTTCCGTGCGGTGTCTCCCGCGACTCGTACCGCGTCGCCCGGTTCGAGTGACACCTCGTCGCCCTCGATATCGAGCGTGACCGCTCCGTCGAGGAGGTAGTACACCTCTTCCTGCCCATCGGACTCGTGGTCGTGTTCTATCCCCTCCCAGCCGGCGTCGACTTCGATGACGGTGAACCCCAGGTTCTCACAGTCGAGATCCTCTCGGAGAAAGTACAGTCCCGGTGCCTTCTCGTCGCCGTCGGCGTAGTACGTTTTCGTGTACGACATCGTCCCGACGTACGGCCGAGTGCAACCTGAAAGTGAGGGTTGGGGAGGATCCGGACGACAATGGGGCGCGACTCGGGACCACGTATTTGCCATTGGCTGCTGTGCGGGCGACTATGAGCGGCGAGTTCAGCGTCGTCGACCCCGAGGACGTGCCGACAGAGCAGTTCAACACCTGCGAGACGTCAGTCAGGAAGCTCAGCGAGCGGCTCGGTGCGACCGAACTCCGGGTGAATCAGGTGATCGTCGAACCGGGCGAGGTGACCACGCCACACACCCACGACGGGCAGGAGGAGGTGTTCGTCGCGATGACCGAAGGCCAGATCGGTATCGAGGGGACGGTCCACGAGATCGCGGCGGGAAACGTCGTCCGCGTCCCGCCGGAGACGACCCGAAATCTCCGGAACCACGGCGACGACGAGACGCACGTGTGGCTCGCGTTCGGTGCGCCGCCGGTCGGGTCGGTCGAGGATTTCGGGGCCTACGTCGTCGGAGAAGAGGGGTGAACTGACGGTCGGCGGAGGGCCCCACACGCCATCGAGGGAGGCCGCGGTGCTGCCGTCCCGGTACGACTCCGAACACGACGCCAGCGCACCGGTCGTCGAAGAACGTCGCGAGCGACGGCCATCGCTGGCACGTTCGATTGTTCGGTCAGTGAGCCGCGTTCGATTAGTCGATCGGAACCGCGTGCGATTGTTCGCGACGGGGACGCGGCCCCAGTTCGTCGAGCCACCAACAGGCGTGCTGACGGGAGAACGACGGGACCCGGTCAGTCTTCCTGTTCGTCGACCAACAGCGTGTTCATCACCAGGGTAGCGATGCCACGCCGGAGGCGTTCGGTCACGGCTTGATTGGAGATGTCGAAGGTGTCCGCGAGTTCCTGTGTAGATATCTGTCGTGGGAGCGAATAGTACCCGGCTTCCACGGCGTCTGTGAGGGTTTCCCGCTGCGGGCCCGTCAATCCATACCAGGGACCGGCGTCGGGTTTCGTCGGGTTGTAGATGCGCGTGATCGACACCTGGATGTTCTCTTCGACGTAGTAGTCCTGAAACTTCGAGAGCGCCTCGTGACTCGGAAATCGGAGTTCGAGACCCCACGTGTCGGGGGTTCCGGTTGCGCCCAACAGCGCCGCGTCCAAGTCGAGAATCATCTGTATCAGTGAGGCCTCCGACGGTTCCCAATCGAGCGCGTACAACGTTTCGTCCGCGTGTGTATTGACGAGTTGAATCTCCTCGACGGATGGGTGCTCACGGACGGAGCGTTCGAACGTCTCTCGGGCGTCGTTCCGGATCCGTACGAACGGGGTGGGTTTCCCCCCCAGCGGCACCATCGTCTCGAGGACAATCTGGGTGGATCCCTCGACCCGGAGAATCTGTCCTAACCCGAACGCCTCAGATGGAATAGTTAGCTCAGCGATGACACTCAGTGCATACGTACGCATTCTATGGCATCTGCGTTAAAGACTCGGCAGAGACGATCTTCCGCCGGATCGTCCACCTTGGTGTACCAAGGTTTTCGGTAGTGTTATTCCGTGCCAGTGCGTAGTCGTTACTACAGAGATACTCGCCTGTGGTCGCTGTTGAGTGTGTGATGGGAGTCCACACGGTAGCAACGTCGTACCGCAGTCGAGTGCGTTTCCCGCTATGACATCCGATTTCACTTCCAACGACGATATGTCGAGTATAGAAGATTTCGAAGCCGCGCTCAGTCGGGTGATTCTCACCGCGCTCGAAAACGACATCGACCCGCGAGGGACCTGGGAATACCGCGCCGAAGAGACGACCACAGATATGGAAATAATGGTCGTCGAACTGGCGGATTGACGCACAGACGGTCGCCCTGGTGGAGGGTGAGTTAAACCTCTTGGTGAACCATCCCGAAATGTTTCTCGAACAAAACGTTATGAGCCCGTATGACGGATATCCTCGATTCTTCGGATCTCCCGCCCGAGCAGCCTGAATCGAGAGACACTGTCGCACACCGCCTCATCGAGAGCGTCTCGACGCACGCGATTTTTATGCTCGATGCCGACGGGCGCATCGTCACCTGGCCCACCCCGGCGGCAACGCTCTACGGACACGAGACGGAAGCGGTCCTCGATCGACACGTGAGGCTGCTGTTCGCGGACGACGACGAGAGCGCGGAGTCAGACTCGCTCCCCGAGGCGTTCTTCGAGGAACCGAAGACTGAGGCTATCGAGTTCGAACACTGGCATCGACGAGCGGACGGCTCCGTCTTCTGGGGGACCCTGACGCTGTCACCGCTATGGGACGGCGGGTTCCACGGGTACGCCGCGATCAGTCGAGATACGACCCCGACGAAGGAGTACGAGCGAATGCTGGAACGACAGAACGACCGCCTCAAAGAGTTCACCGACATCCTCGCCCACGACCTCAGGAATCCGCTGAACGTGATCGACGGCCACGTAACCCTCTACGAGGAGACCGGGGACGAGAAGCATCTCGAGACGGTCAACGAGACGATAGACAGGATGATGCGACTCGTTGAGGACCTCCTGCGCGTGGCGCGACAGGGAGACGTCGTCACCGACTCGGAGCCGACCGACCTCGGCGACGTCATCGAGACGGCCTGGCAGAGTCTGGACGTCGATTCGAACGCGACCCTTCGCTACGAGAACGTCCGGTCAGTGAGCAGCGACCCCGACAGGCTCTGTGAACTGTTCGAGAATCTCTTCGGGAACGCCGTCGAACACGGTGGGA